>CAXUCQ010000405.1:0-3345 GCA_964249295.1 uncultured Armatimonadales bacterium
TCCCGCTCGCGCTCAAGGTCTACGTCGTGGACTCCGAGAACGGCGACGCCGCCGTGACGGGCGCGCAGGTGGACATCTGGCACTGCAACGCCGAGGGCGTCTACTCCAACGAGTCCAGCGAGAACACGCTGGGGCAGAGCTGGCTGCGCGGCTACCAACTCTCCGACGCGAACGGCCTGGCGGCCTTCACGACCATCATCCCCGGCTGGTACGAGGGCCGGACGACCCACATCCACCTGCGCGTGCGCTCCAAGTACAGCGAAGCGTCCTCGGCCAGCGACGGCACCAACACGACCCAGGTGTTATTCCCGCAGACGACGCTGGATTACATCTACACCAACATCTCCCCCTACAACGCCAAGGGCAAGGACTCCACGACCAACGTCGGCGACCGGGTCTACACACAGCAGACCGAGGGCGAGATGCAGCTCGCCCTGACCGGGGATTACGCCAACGGGTACACGACCACAGTCACCATCCGCCTGCCGATCACGGCGGTCTGAAGATCACGGCGGTCTGAACCGGCCCTGCTACCAGGGCGGCGGAGGGGGGGACTGGTCCTGCTCGATGACGACGGTGGTGCCGTCGCTGCCCGTCAGCAGGTGGACGCGGTCGACGGTCTTGAGGATCATCTTGAATCCGTGTCCCATGGTCCCCGCCGAGCTGTACCCGCGCCGCAGGGTGGCGTTGGGCAGGTCCTCGACGGCGATGCCCTTGCCGGCGTCCTCGACGCAGACCTGGACCGTGCCGCGGTCGTGCGCGAACACATGGCCCGTGCCGGCGGCGGCGTGGACGACGGCGTTCATGGCGGCCTCGCCGACCGCCGTTTCCAGGTCGTAGCGGCGCGCGTCGGGGATGCCCACGGCCTGGCACGCGCCGATGGTCTGCCGCCGCAGCTCGCGGATGCCGCCGGCCTGCGACAGCGGGATGGGGTCGGTGAAGCGCGGCAGCAGGTCCGGCAGGTCGTCCGGCGTGCCGCACAGAGTCAGCCGGCCTTCGGTGACGCTGGCGAACATGTCCCGCAGCATCCGCTGCTGGCGGGCCAGACCCGCCCGCAGCGCTTCTTCGGCATGGACGCGCTCGGTGACGTCGGTCTGGACGCCGATGAAGTGGGTCACGTCGCCCGCCGCGTCGCGGACGGGGGAGACGGACAGCTCGTTCCACCAGGGTGTGCCGTCTCTGCGGTGGTTCTGGAGGACGACCTGGCAGTCGCGCCCGGCGCGCAGGGCCTCGCGCAGCCGTCGGACGCCTTCCGCGTCCGTCTGCGGCCCCTGCAGGAAGCGGCAGTTGCGGCCGATCGTCTCTTCGGGCGGGTAGCCCGTCATGGCCGAGAACGCCGGGTTGCAGTAGATGATCGGGCAGTCGGGCTGGTGCGGGTCGGCGATGACGATGCCGTTGGAGGCGGCGGCGATGGCGCGGTCGCGCAGCTCCAGCGCCGCATACGCGCGCCGCACCTGCTCCTGCGACTGGTGGTAGCGCAGCGCCCCGCGCAGGCAGTGGTCGATGAGGTTGGGGGTCAGGTCGCTCTTGGGCAGGTAGTCCGCGGCCCCGGCGCGGATGGCCTCCACCGCCAGCGGCTCGTCGCCCCGGCCCGTGAGCAGGATCACCGGGGCGGCGGCGCCCGCCTCGCGCATCTCGGCCAGGCAGCCCAGCCCGTCGCCGTCGGGGAGGTGGTAGTCGAGGAACACGCAGTCGAAGCTCCGCGCCGCGACGGCGTGTGCCGCCTCGGCGCAGCTGGCCGCTTCCTGGATTTTGGCGTCGCTGTGGCGGGCGTGGAGTGCCTGCCGGACGGCCCGGCGGTCGGCGGCGGCGTCGTCCACGACGAGGATCTGGAGTTGGTCTTGCATCGTCTTCCAATATCTCGGCGCTGAAGGCCGTCGGTCAGCCCCGCGCCGCTCGTGGCCGGCGCGGAGGCTACTTGGTCTGCATACCAAGGATAGGCTTTACCCGAAAAAGCCGCGTTTCACCCCTGGCGCTTTGCGTTGCGGCGGAGAAGGGCTGTGGAGAAAGGCCGCGCCGCGTGACATGGCCGTGACATGACGACAGCCCGGCTCCTGGAGAGGAGCCGGGCTGTTTTCGTCTGCGGTCCCGATAAACTGTTAAAAGGCGTGGCTGGCCGGAGGAAGGCTGGCGGCCTTCTCGCTTCTCGGCACCACCCGATCCAGGGCCAGCATCTGATAAACGCGCTCCGGCTGTCGGCGGCTTTCCAGAGCGACAGACAGGGAACGGCCTTGTCGGAGCAGGCGGCGCTGGGTCTGGACGATCAAGAGCCAGGTGCGGGCGTCCATGTAGTCCACCCCGGTCAGGTCCAGACACATCGACACGGCGGGCGTCGTCCGGTCGGCCTCGTCCGACAGCGCCCGGCAGAAACCGTCGTAGGTCGTCATGTCGAGGTCCCCCGTCACCGTCAGCGTCCACAAGCCGTCCTTGGTGTGCTGTTCCAGCGTCAGCAGACTCCCGCCTGCCGGGGCGCGCTCCGTGAGTTCCGTGGCTGACATGCTGCCCGCCTTTCCACCGTCCCGTCCGAGAGGTCGCGGGCGGGTGCCGGACACCATGCCCAGAGAAGCGTGACGGCGCGGGGCGAACCGGGGCCGCGTCGGGGGATAAATAAGCTGCTTCATTGCTCATCCATTATACAGCAACTCTTCTGAAAACGCTATGAAAACGGCGGCCTGGTTTTCATGGCCTTTGCTGCCGGCGGACGTGACGGGCCGGCCCGCCCGGTGCTATACTCACGTCATGGAAGGTGTACGCCGCCGGCCAGCGCGGAGGCCCGGCGCGGGCCGTGGGCGCCGCCGGAGGCCGAGGAGAAAGTCCATGAGGATCGTGTCGCTGCTGCCGAGCGCCACGGAGGTCGTCTGCGCGCTGGGCCTGCGGGAATGCCTGGTCGGCGTGACGCACGAGTGCGACTTCCCGCCGTCGGTCCGGGCGCCGCCGAAGGTGACGCGCACACCCCTCCCGCACGACGCGGGCAGCGCCGAGATCGACGCGCTGGTGCGTGAGCGGCTGGCGATGAGTCGCGCGCTCTACACGCTGGATCTGCCGACGCTGGAAGCCTTGCGCCCCGATCTGCTGGTGACGCAGGCGCTGTGCGACGTCTGCGCCGTCGCCGCCGCCGAGGTGACGGACGCGGCCCGCCGCCTGCCGGGCCGCCCCCGCGTCCTGAACCTGGAGCCGATGTCGCTGGACCATGTGTTCGACACCCTGCTCCTGGTCGGCGGGGTGACGGGCGTCGCGGCGCAGGCCTAGGCGGTCGTGGACGGCCTGCGGGCGCGCGTCCAGGCGGTCCAGCGGCGCTCGGCCTGCCTCCCGGCCCGCGCGCGCCCGCGCGTCGCCTTCCTGGAG
>CAXUCQ010000406.1:0-3341 GCA_964249295.1 uncultured Armatimonadales bacterium
ACCCTGGAGCGCGGCCCGCACACGCTGACCCTGGTCGTGCTCGGACGCCGCCCGGCGGACGACCACTACACATTGGCGATCGATGCTTTCTGTCTGAGCCGCGTCCCGTTCCACCCGGACGGCATCCATCAGCCGCCCATCGACACCCTGCCCCCGCCGACGGACGCGGCGGACACGCCGAAGAAGAAGCACAAATAAGAAAGCCGCCCCTGAACTTCAGGGGCGGCTTTCTTTGCTTCGGGAAACAGGTTGTTTAGCTGGCGAGCATCCTGCGGCGCCGCGCCACGATGCCCAGCCCGAGGCAGGTGCTCAGGACGGCCATCGAGACCAGTGATCCCGGCTCGGGGGCCGCCACGCCGGGTCCAAGAACCCCGTTCTGGGCGGCAGCGCCGGCGCCGTTGGTCGAGACGGCCACGGTCCCGCCGGGGCCATCGGTGGATGTAAAGTTAAACGTCGCGGAACCGCCCGGAGCGATGGTGCCGCCGAAGAAGAAGAACATCCGCGGCGAGCCTGTGACCGGAGTCACCGGCAGAGCCGTGAATCCTCCCGTGTTGGTGGTCGCAGTGATGACAGCCGCGCTCGGGTCTTGGAAGGAGAAGTCCGTTGTGACTGTCAGTGCGCTCGGTGTCACGACATAGCTGTACGTGAACAGTGGCGACGAGCCGGAGGTGGTCTCGGTGACGGTCACAGACTGTGCGGAGGCTGCGGTCAAACCGCCGCCGATCAAGGTCGCCGCGATGGCGGCACTTGCAAATTGTTTTCGTAGCAGCATTGGGTAGATCCTGTTTCGGTTCAACGTAGGCTCGTGCAACTACTTAATGAGCCATTTCACTAATATTGACAAACTTCAACGCGGCGTTGCGCGGCGTTGCGACATTCCACTATACCTCAGACGTTGTGGTTTCGCAAGGGATTCGTTGGTCAACAAAAAAAGTATTTTGTCGCTTGTGGGCTGGATTACTACTTGACGAGGCGGAGCTGATGTCACTCGGGCAGGCAAAGATGCGCAAAAAAGCCGCCCCCGTGGTTAGGGGCGGCGCTTTCTGCTCCGCGAGACTTGTTCAGCCAACGAGCATCCTGCGGCGCCGCGCCACGATGCCCAGCCCGAGGCAGGTGCTCAGGACGGCCATCGAGACCAGTGATCCCGGCTCGGGGGCGGCGGCGGGGGCCGGGGTCATGCCGTTTACCGAGTCCACACCGCTGCCCGCATAGCTGATGCCGACGGCGCCCAGCGTGCCGCCGGGGGCGTCCGGTGAGGTGAACGTGAACGTGTCACCCGTGTTCGCCGCCAGCGCCGTGGTGGGGTTGCTGAAGTTGTACAGGCCGGCGGCTGCGTTCATAGATGTCAGAGCCAGCGGGCCGGTCGTCGTGATGCCCGTGAACGGGTCGGGATCCGAGAAGTTGAACGTCAACTGGTTGAGCGGGATCGAGGAACTCAGCGTGTACGTGTAGGTGAACGTCGGGGCCGCCCCCGTCACGCTGCTGGAAGTGACAGTCAGGGTCTGGGCGGAGGCTGCCGTCAAGCCGCCGGCCACCAGTGTTGCCGCCATCGCGGCGGCGGCGAGGTGTTTGCGTAGGATCATGGATTCCATCCTGTTTCGTGCCATTCGTGTCGCTGCCTTGTGCCGGGTTTTGGGACGCCGCGACTGCTCCGGCGTCGCCCCCCGAGAGGCCGTCTTGCTTGTCTGCAGTGACGGCCAAGTATACCCGTATGGCGTGGGATGAAACAGGAATCGCCGCAGCGGCTTTGGTATTCTTTCTTGCATCGCTATTCTTCGCCGGTGTGTCTCTGCTGCGGCTGGACGCCCTGCCGGGCGTCGGGGTGAAGCCGCCCTTTATGGGGTACAATAGCCGCACCTATGTCCGAAAGGAACCACCCTGTGCGCCTGTGCGCCTTTGTCACCCCCGCCGCACTGCTTCTGCTGTTTTCCGCACCACTCCCCAGCCATGCCGCGTCCCGCAGCGCCGCGCCCGCACTGACGCCGGGGGCCGCGCCTTCGCTCGGACTGGGACCCGTCACGGCGTCCACCCTGCCCAACGGCCTCCAGGTGCTGGTCGGCCCGTCGCGCGCCGCCGACCTGGTGACGCTGGACGTGTGGGTGAACGCCGGCACCCGACGCGAGACCCAGCAGACCAACGGCGCGGCCCACTTCATCGAGCACCTGATCTTTAAAGGGACGCCGACGCTCAAGCCCGGCGAGATCGACGGCGCCATCGAAGACCTCGGCGGCACGCTCAACGCGGCGACGTCCTACGACTGGGCGCATTTCTACGTCACCGTGGCCTCCGCCGACGCGCCCAAGGCGCTGGCCGTGCTGTCGGACGCCGTCATGAACGCCAGTCTGCGCCAGGAGGACATGGACACGGAGCGGGGGGTGATCCTCGACGAGCGCGCCCGCGAGCTGTCCTCGCCGGACGAGCGCTCGCTGGAAACGGCGGACGCGCTGTGCTTCCCCGGACACCCCTACGGGCGGCCCCTGCTGGGGACGATCACCGACATCACCGCCATGACGCGGCAGACCGTGCTGGACTTCTACAAAGACTTTTACGTCCCCGGCAACACGACCCTGGTCATCACGGGCGACATCACGCCCGAGGCGGGACAGGCGCTCGCCCGGCAGTGTTTCGGCGACTGGCCCGCCCGGCCCGTGCCGACGGACAAGACGCCGCCCGAACAGCCGCAGACCGACATCCGCACCCGCACCCTGTACGGCGGCACCAGCCAGGGCTATCTGACGATGGCCTTCCACGCCCCGTCGGTCGCGGACCAGCCCGACGCCTGGGCGATGGACGTCCTGCTGACGTATCTCGGCCAGGGCGGCAACAACCGCCTGCAGCAGGACCTGCAGCGCAGGTCCAAACTCGTTTCCAGCATCACGACGAACTATCTGACGCAGCGCGACCGGGGCGTCCTGACCATCACCGCCGGGTTCGCGCCGGGCAGCGCCGACCGGGTGACGGGCGCCCTGCTGGACGAGGTCGGCGCGCTGCGCCGGACGCCGCTGCCCGAAGCGGACCTCGCCGCCGCCAAACACGCCCTGCTGGCTTCGTACCTCTTCGACGCGCAGACCGACAGCGGCCGCGCCGACGCGCTCGGCTTTTACAACACCATCGACACCTACAAGTACGACACGGAGTATGTCGCCCACATCCTGTCCGTCACGTCCGCGCAGGTGCAGCAGGTGGCGCAGGCCTATCTCGCCCCGAACGCCTACACGCTCGTGACTCTGCTGCCGCGTGCCAACCCGATTGAGGCGTCCACGCGCTGACGCCCAGTCAGGCGCCAGGATTTCAATCCTGGGGAACTCAGGAGTTTCAGGAGTTTGCCCGTGTCCCGTATA
>CAXUCQ010000407.1:0-2738 GCA_964249295.1 uncultured Armatimonadales bacterium
CGGGCCGCGAACGCGGTCCCGGCGATGATGCGGCCCGCCCCCGGGCCGGCCAGGGTGGGGCTGATGCTCAGCGAGACCTCGTCCAGCAGGCCGTCGGCGGCGACCTGCCCAAGCAGGTGCGGGCCGCCCTCGCACAGCACCCGGCCCAGGCCGTGCTTGTCCAGCGCGTCAAGGGCCGCGGCGAGGTCGACGTCGGCGTCGCCCGCCACGATCACGTCCGCGACCGTGGCGGCGTCGGCGCGCGCCCCGGCCGGGGAAGCCGCGCAGGTGATGACCATGGTTCGCGCGTCCGGGGGGGCGTCGGTGAACAGCGGACTGCTCAGGTCCAGGTCAAGCGCGCGGCTGACGAGCGCGATGGTCGCGGTGGCAGGCCGTCCCGCCCGGAGCGCGGCCAGGTCCGGGCGCTGGCGGGCCGGCTTGTACTGCTCGGTCCGCGCCGTGCCCGCGCCGACGAGAACCACGTCGGCCAGGACGCGCAGGACGCCGAAGAGCCGTTTGTCGCCGACGGAGGAAAGCCCCCCGGACCGCCCGTCGGCGTACGCCGCCCCGTCCGTGCTCGTCACCATGTTGGCCCGCAGCCACCGCGCGCGCGGATAGGCGTACGCGTCCGCCAGCCCAAAGTCGTCCAGTTCGCCGCCTGACGACGGGAAGATCATTCGCACGCCTCAGATCGTAATCCAGGCCAGATGAGAGCCGACGCTCTCGAAGATAACAGCAAGAAGCGCCCCGGGGGCGGACCTCATCGCGTTAGTGCTGAAACTTAGGCCGGTGATAGGCGGTCAAACTTTCAGCATTAGCAACATCTGCCGGTTAACCGCAAGAAGCGCGGGCGGTCGGATAACAGCAAGATGCGCCAGGCGCGCGCGGTCCTCGCCGGGCGTGCGCATTCCTCGTCAGACGCGGGAGCGGAGGACGACGATGGCCCGGCTGGCGACCTCGACCTTGGTCTTGGGCAGGAAGCCGGTCGCGTCGGCGGGTTCGCCGCGGGGGAGGAGCGTATCGATGACGATCTCCCATTCCGTCTCGGAGCCGCCGGGGCCGCCAGCCCCGCCGAGGGCTCCGGGGATGGTGAACGTGATCGGCTCCGCGCCCGCGTTAAACAGCAGCAGGAACTTCTTGTCGGTGACCGGGTCGCCGCGCGGGTCGGGCTCGCTGATCGCCGCCCCGTTGAGGAAGACCGCGACGGACTTGGCGTAGCCCGCGTGCCAGTCCTCCTCGGTCATCTCGTCAGCGGCGGGAGTGAGCCAGGCGATGTCGGCGGGCGCGGCGCCGGGTCCGCTGTAGGCGCCGTGGAAGAACCGGCGGCGGCGGAACACCGGGTGGCGCCGCCGTAGCTTGGACAGCCGCTGGGTGAAGATGAGCAGGTCGCGCTCGGCCGCCGCGCGGGACCAGTCCAGCCAGGAGATCTCGTTGTCCTGGCAGTAGGCGTTGTTGTTCCCGCCCTGGGTGCGGCTCATCTCATCGCCCGCGATGAGCATCGGGATGCCCTGGGACAGGAACAGCGTGACGAGGAAGTTCCGCTGCTGCCGCGCCCGCAGCTCCGCGATCTCGGAATCATCGGTGGCCGGTCCCTCGACCCCGCAGTTCCAGGACCGGTTGTCGTTGGTGCCGTCCCGGTTGTCCTCGCCGTTGGCCTCGTTGTGCTTGTCGTTGTAGCTGACCAGGTCGGTCAGCGTGAACCCGTCGTGGCAGGTGACGAAGTTGATCGAGGCCACCGGCCGGCGTCCGCTGGTCTCGTACAGGTCGCTGGACCCGGTCAGCCGGGAGGCGAACTCGGGCAGCGTGGCGGGCTCGCCGCGCCAGAAGTCGCGCACGGTGTCCCGGTACTTGCCGTTCCATTCGGTCCACAGCGGCGGGAAGTTGCCGACCTGGTAGCCGCCCTCGCCGACGTCCCACGGCTCGGCGATCAGCTTCACCTGGGAGACCACCGGATCCTGCTGCACCAGCTCGAAGAATGTAGACAGCCGGTCCACGTCGTGCAGTTCCCGCGCCAGGGCCGAGGCCAGGTCGAAGCGGAACCCGTCGACGTGCATTTCCAGGATCCAGTAACGCAGCGAGTCCATGATGAGCTGCAGCGAGTGCGGGTGCCTGACGTTCAGGGAGTTGCCGCACCCGGTGTAGTCGATGTACCGCCAGGGGTTGGCGTCGTCGAGCCGGTAGTAGGCGTGGTTGTCGATGCCGCGGAAAGACAGCGTCGGCCCCCGCCCGTCGCCCTCGGCGGTGTGGTTGTACACCACGTCCAGGATGACCTCGATGCCCGCCGTGTGCAGGGCCTTGACCATCGCCTTGAACTCGCCGACCTGCTCCCCCCGCTGACCGGAGGAGGAGTAGCGGTTGTGCGGCGCGAGGAAGCCGATCGTGTTGTAGCCCCAGTAGTTGGTGAGGCCGCGCGCGTTCAGGCCCTGCTCGGGAATGAACTGGTGCACGGGCAGCAGTTCCACCGCCGTGACGCCGATCCGCTTGAGGTGCTCGATCACCGCGGGGTGGGCGAGCCCCGCGTAGGTGCCGCGCTGGTGCAGCGGAATTTCCGGGTGGCGCAGGGTGAGGCCGCGGAGGTGCGCCTCGTAGATGACCGTCTCGTGGTACGGGATACGCGGCGGGCGGTCATTCCCCCAGTCGAAGAACGGGTTGATGACCACGTTCTTCGGCATGAAACGGGCGCTGTCGGCCTTGTTCGCCCGCCGCGGGTCGGCCCAGCGGTAGTCGAAGAGCGCCTCGTCCCACGTCACCTCGCCCTC
>CAXUCQ010000407.1:2748-3334 GCA_964249295.1 uncultured Armatimonadales bacterium
TTGATCAGGTCGACGATCAGCGTGACGTTCATCGCGCCCTCGACCGCCGTGCCGTAGGGGTCGAGCAGCAGCTTGGACGGCGCGCAGCGGAGCCCCTGACGGGAATTGTGCGGGCCGGACACGCGGTAGCCGTACCGCTGTCCGGGGCTGATCGCGGGCAGGTACCCGTGCCAGACGAACCCGTCGACCTCGGTCAGCGGGATCCGCTTCTCCGCGGATTGCTTCTCTGTCCCGGTGTCGTCGAACAAGCACAGCTCGACCGACTCGGCCGCCTCGGAGAACAGGGCGAAGTTCGTCCCCCACCCGTCCCACGTCGCGCCGAGCGGGTACGCCGCCCCTGGCCAGATCTGCATTCATTTCCCTACGCGGTCGCCGTAGATCCGTCTTGGTCGGTCTCCCCTTCTGGAGCAAGTTACTAACTGGCGAGTCGCGACGGTACGTTCCGTATCACTGGGTGGAGACCACAACTGGTCGCAGCGGCTGGCCGCGGCGTACCGGGCCAGGATGACGTCGGCCACTTCGGGGGCGGCGCCGAGCGCGTCGGAGACCGCGCGCAGAACGTCGCCTGGCACACCATGGAGATGCT
>CAXUCQ010000408.1:0-3333 GCA_964249295.1 uncultured Armatimonadales bacterium
AAGAAACTGAACACGTCGCGCGCGCCGTCGCTCAGGCGATTCCCGTCTCCGCCCTGGATGCCGGAACGCCGCTCCAGATGCAGATCGCGCTGCCGCTGCACAACGCGGCGTCGCTCGACGCTCTGATCGCGCAGCAGTACGACCCCAAAAGCCTCCTCTACCACCGGTTCCTCACGCCTGGAGAGTTCGCCCGGACGTTCGCGCCGACCGAGGAGGAGTACCGCGGCGTCATCGCCTTCGCCCAGTCGCGCGGCCTGGCCGTGACCCGCACTTACGACAACCGGACCGTGGTGGACGTGTCCGGGCCGGCGATGCTGGCCGAGAACGCCTTCCACGTCAAGGAGATCCTCTACCGCCGCGCCGACGGCACCTTTTTTCACGCCCCCGACCGCGCCCCCACGGTGGATGACGATGTCCGGGTCCCGCTGCTGGCCGTCGGCGGCCTCGACGACGCCGATCCGCCTCGGCCGCAGTCCGCCTTCCATTTCAAGCGCGGTCCGGCCCCGGCCCTGCGGGCCGCGAGGCCGCTGAACGCCACCGGGCCGGGCGGGTACTCGCCGGGCGACTTCAAAAAGGCCTACAACATCCCCGCCTCCCTGAGCGGCGCGGGCGTGACGCTGGGCGTGTTCCAGAACACCGGGTACAACGCCAGCGACATTTCCACGTTCGAGAACTACTACGGGCTTCGCAGCGTCCCGCTGCAGAACGTCTACCTGGACGGCAAGAGCGCCTCCAACCAGGGGCTGTCCGGCGAGACGACCCTGGACATCGAGATGCAGGTGGCGATGGCGCCGGGCGCCGACAGGGTGCTGGTCTACATCGGCGGCAGCGGCCTCGACATCGCCACCAAGATCGCCTCCGACGATCTGTGCCAGGTCTTCAGCATCTCGCTCGGCTTCGATGACGGCACGGACGCCGCCGAGGGCCAGGAGTACAAGCAGATGGCCGCCCAGGGTCAGTCGTGTCTGGCCGCGTCCGGCGACAGCGGTGCCGGCACGCACGACAACCCCGCCGACCAGCCCTACGTCACCTCCGTGGGCGGCACGCACCTGGACACCACCTCCAGCGGGGCCTACGCGGGGGAGCACGCCTGGGGCGGCAGCACCGGCGGCGTCACGCCGACGTGGGGACTGCCCTCCTACCAGCAGGGCTTGAGCATGGCCGACAACGGCGGCTCGACCACCAACCGCAACTACCCCGACGTGGCCTTCTGCGCCGACACCGACCCCGGCATCTCGTTCTACTTCAACGGCGCGTGGGGAGCAAACACGGGCGGGACCAGCTTCGCCGCCCCGCTGTGGGCCGGCATCACCGCCCTGCTCGACCAGAAGCGCGCCGCCAACGGGCTGGGGACGGCGGGCTTCCTCAACCCGGCGATCTATATGCTGTGCGAGGGGCCGCGCTACGGCGCCGACTTCCACGACATCGTCACGGGCAGCAACGGCGGCTACAGCGCGGTCGTGGGGTACGACCTGACGACCGGGTGGGGGACGCCCAACGTCGCCAACCTGATCGCCGATCTGTCCGTCCCCCCGCTCCCGACGGCGCCGACGGCGCTTAAAGCACGGGACGGGAGTACATCGATCCGGCTGACCTGGGCGGCGGGGTCGGGGGCCGCCCCCACCAGCTACAATCTCTATCGCGGGACGATCAGCGGCGGCGAGGCGCTGTACCGGACCGGCCTTCCGGCGACGCCCGGCGTCACCGACTCCGCCGTTGCCATCGGTACGACCTACTACTACCAGGTGACCGCCGTGAACGCCGCCGGGGAAAGCCCCCGCTCCAACGAGGCGTTCGGGGTCGCGCAGGCGCCGCTGCAGCTCCTCGCCAACGGCGGGTTCGAGAACGGGGCGGCCCACCCCGCGCCGTGGGTGACGACACCTGGCGTCATCGACGACTCCAGCGCCGAGCCGGCCCACGCCGGGGCGTGGAAGGCCTGGCTTGACGGGTACGGCGTTTCCCACACGGACACCCTGGCCCCGCAGGTGACGATCCCGGCCTCGGTCAACAGCGGGACGCTGACGTTTTCCCTGCACATCGACACGGCCGAGCGGACCAAGACGGTGGCCTACGACACGCTTCAGGTGCAGGTGCGCGACCTGGCGGGCCGGACGCTCGGCACGGCGGCGGTCTTCAGCAACCTCAACGCGGCGCCGGGCTACGCGCAGCAGACCGTCGATCTGTCCCAGTATCTGGGGCAGGCCTGTCAGGTCGTTTTCATCGGCAAAGAAGATTCTTCGCTGGAAACGTCGTTCGTGGTGGACGACGTGACCCTGAGCGTCCAGTAGGGGCGTCCGGCTGTCTCCCGGCCCTGCGAGGCCGGGAGCGGCTGCGCGGAACAAAAGCGGCTTCTTCCTCCAGTCTGAGGCATTCCAGTGGGGAAGACCGCTCTGCGTCGGAACATCAGGTGGTCTGGACGCCGTGCTGTGCTTTGGTTTTCGGCTCCTGCTTGTCGCCCACCCACTGCGAGTGGAAGTCGCCGGGCTTGTCGGTGCGCTGGTAGGTGTGGGCGCCGAACAGGTCGCGCTGGGCCTGGATCAGATTGGCGGGCAGGCGCTCGCGGCGGTAGCCGTCGTAGTAGGCCAGCGACGAGGAGAACGCCGGGGTGGGGATGCCCAAGCGGGCGGCTTCGGCGACGACGCGGCGCCAGCCGTCCTGGCCGTGTTTGACGGCGTCGGTGAAGTACGGGGCGAGCAGCAGGTTCGGCAGGTCGGGCTGGGCGTCGAAGGCCTCCTTGATGCGATCCAGGAAGCGGGCGCGGATGATGCAGCCGCCGCGCCAGATGGTGGCGATCTCGCCGGGGTGCAGGGTCCAGCCGTACTCCTTGCCGGCGGCGAGGATCTGCTCGAAGCCCTGGGCGTAGGCGACGACTTTGGAGGCGTAGAGCGCGTCCCGCACGTCGTCGATGAACCGCTGACGGTCGCCGCCGGCGACCTGGCCGCCGGAGGGGCCGGGCAGGATTTTGGAGGCGGCGACGCGCTGGTCTTTGAACGCCGACAGCGTCCGGGCGAAGACGGCCTCGGTGATGCCGGTGATCGGGGTGCCGAGGTCCAGGGCGCTCTGGACGGTCCACTTGCCGGTGCCTTTCTGGGCGGCCTTGTCGAGCACCTTGTCGACCAGATAGCCGTCGCCGTCGTCGTCCTTGCGGGCGAAGATCTGCGCGGTGATCTCGATCAGGAACGAGTCCAGGTCGCCCTCGTTCCACTGGGTGAAGACGTCGCGCAGCTCGTCGTTGCTCAGGCCCAGGCCGTTCTTGAGCAGGTCGTAGGCCTCGGCGATGAGCTGCATGTCGGCGTACTCGATGCCGTTGTGGACCATCTTGACGTAGTGGCC
>CAXUCQ010000409.1:0-2087 GCA_964249295.1 uncultured Armatimonadales bacterium
AGGGCTGAACCCCTGGGCTGGAGAAAGCATTCTGCCCGCCTTCGCGGGCGCAAGACTGCGGCCCGGCGCCCTGCCGATACTGCGGCCCGGCGCCCTGCCGATACTCCGACGCCCGCGCAGGCGGGCAATACGCACTTCACAGCCCAGGGGTTCAGCCCTGGGACTGACGCGGCAAGTCAATGATGATTGGCTGTGTCTAGCCGGGGCGGATGCGGGTCTGGTCGAGCAGGGTCTGACGGCGCTTGAGTCGCCAGCCTTCGGGCGTGTCCACCCAAAGGTCGCGCACCACCAGGTCGTTGGTGAACGTCCCCCGGAGGCGAGTGAAAAGGACGCGCTTTTCCCCTGTGCCGTCGGTGTGCATCTTCATGTCTACGCGGTCCCCGTCGCCCGTGGCGACCAAGTCCTGAATCACATAGCGGCATCGCATGGTGCGGATCTTTTTCAGCCAGTCTTGATACTGCTGCCGGATCTGGTCGCGGTCCCGAGCGGTGCCTCCGGCGTCCGTCTCGACATAGTTCGGCAGGAAAAAGGACATGACGCGCCCCAGGTCACGCCGCCGGTAGGCCGCGTTGATCTGGTCATACGCGGCTGCGATGCCCGCACGGGCGCCGCTGCCGGGAGCGGGCGTGGGGGGCGCGGCGGCGGACGGGCCGACGGGCAGGGCCGTCGCCAGGCAGAACAGCGGAAACCAACGGCGTGCGACGGCGCGACGCTTCCGCCGTGGCCGGCCCAGGGAACAGGGGGGACGTTTTTCGGGAATGGACCGGACGTTCACGCGGCGTTTCCTGTTTGGTGATGACGGCCTCGGGGCATTCGCGCCTCCGGGTCCGATGGTGGAATATGCCCGATGGGGTCCCCGGCTAAACGCCTTCAGGACCCACCTCCTCGCTTCGGCGTAGGGACCCACCTCCTTGCCTCGCACGGGTCCTCCCTGTTAGGGAGGACGGGGCTGTACACACCCAACAGGTCGAAGCGTTCGGCGGGGTCCACGTGTGATGTGCCGCCCCACCCCTCCCGCATCGGGAGGGGTCGCCGCTTGCGGCGGGGGTGAGTCCCGCATCTTTCCCCTACGCGAATCCCAGAACGGGGTGCGGGACGTAGGGTTCTTCGAGCGCGGCCACGTCCTCCGGCGAAAGGATCAGCGCCAGCGCGGCAACGGCGTCCTCCAAATGGTGCGGCTTGGTCGCGCCGACGATGGGCGCTGTCACGCCCGGCTTCTGCAACAGCCACGCCAGCGCGACCTGTGCGCGGGGGACGCCGCGCGCTTCCGCGAGCGTACCAACGCGCTCTATTACCACTTTGTCGGCTTCCTCCGTCCGCTTGTACAGCGTCTTGCCGAACTCGTCCGTCCCAGCGCGTTCGGTGCTCGGCGCGTCCTCCCACGGGCGGGCCAGCTTGCCGCGCGCCAGCGGGCTCCAGGGGATGACGCCGACGCCCTCCTCGACGCACAGTTTCGTCATCTCCCGCTCTTCCTCCCGGTACAGCAGGTTGTAGTGGTTCTGCATGGAGACAAAGCGCGTCCAGCCGTGCCGCTCGGCCAGGTACAGCGCCTTGGCGAACTGCCAGGCGTACATGGACGACGCGCCGATGTAGCGGGCCTTGCCCGCCTTCACGATGTCATGCAGGGCTTCCAGCGTTTCCTCGATGGGCGTGTCGTAATCCCAGCGGTGCGTCTGGTAGAGATCGACATAGTCCGTGCCCAGCCGCCGCAGGCTGGCGTCGATCTCCGCCATCAGGGCTTTGCGCGACAGACCGGCCCCGTTGGCGTCCGGGCGCATCCGCCCGTGGGCCTTGGTCGCGATCACGACCTCCTCCCGCTGCGCCAGGTCTTTGAGAGCGCGCCCGACGATCTCTTCGCTCGTGCCGTCGGAATAGACGTTGGCCGTGTCAAAGAAGTTGATGCCGGCTTCCAATGCGCGCTGGATAAACGGCCGGCTATGTTCCTCGTCCAGCGACCACGGGTGTGAGCCGCGCTCCGGCACCCCATAGCTCATGCACCCGAGGCAGATGCGAGACACTTTCAGGCCGGTCTTGCCTAATTTCGTGTAGTCCAATGATGCTCCTTTAACGCGCTCGGGGCATTATAT
>CAXUCQ010000409.1:2097-2861 GCA_964249295.1 uncultured Armatimonadales bacterium
GGCCGAGAATCTCCTCGCTGGAGCCGTCGGAGTACACGTTGGCGGTGTCAAAGAAGGTGATCCCGGCCTCCAGCGCCTCCCGGATGAACGGGCGGCTGGCCTGCTCGTCGAGGGTCCACTCATGGGTGCCGCGCGACGGCTCGCCATACGTCATGCAGCCGAGGCACAGGCGCGAAACCTTGAGGCCGCTACCGCCCAGTCTGATGTATTCCACTGTTGTTCTCCGTTGCAGCCGCGCCGCGGCCCTGCCCCAGCAGCGCTGGGACCGCTTGTCAGCGACTCAAACCCCTGGGAGGTTGCGTCGAACCCCCGTCGTCGTGAGGATTCCCGTTGCGCCCCAGCCTGATCGTGCTCGGCCTCTCGCTTCTTGCGGCGGCTCCGGCCTTCGCGCAGCCGGCGGCCGCGCCCGCCCCGGACGCGCCGCTGCTGCTGCTGCACCCAACCCTGTCGCGCACCAGCATCGCCTTTGACCATGCCGGCGAGATCTGGACGGTGCCACGCACGGGCGGCCGTGCCGAGCGGCTGGTCAGCGGCCAGGGTCGGCTCAGCCATCCGATCTTCTCGCCCGACGGCAGCAGGGTCGCCTTCACCGGCTGCTACGATGGCAACACCGACGTGTATGTCGTCGCCGCCGAGGGTGGCGAGCCGCAACGGCTGACCTTCCACCCGGGCGTCGACGAGGCGGTCGGATGGACGCCGGACGGCCAGTCGATCCTGTTCCGCAGCCCGCGCGTCGTCCCGCGCGACCTCGACCAGCTTTATCT
>CAXUCQ010000409.1:2871-3333 GCA_964249295.1 uncultured Armatimonadales bacterium
CGACGCTGCTGCCGCTGCCCTCCGGCGAGCAAGGCAGCTTCTCGCCGGATGGCAGCCAGATCGCCTACTCGCCGATCAGCCAATGGCAGCCAGCCTGGAAGGGCTACCGCGGCGGCCAGACGGCGCGGATCTGGATCGCCCGGCTGAGCGACTCCCACGTCTCGCCAATCCCGCGCCCGAACAGCAACGACCGCGACCCGATGTGGGTCGGCGGCAAGATCTATCTCCTGTCCGACCGCGACGGCCCCACCACGCTGTACGCCTACGATCCCGAGGGCGGCGCAGTGACCCGGCTCGTGGACAACGCGCACGGCTTTTCCATGGCCTCCGCCTCCGCCGGGCCCGGTGGCATCGTCATCGACCATTTCGGCCGGCTGGAGCTGTTCCACACGGAGAGCGGCCAGCTGGACGCCGTGCCGGTGACCCTGGCTCAGATCGTGGCGAGCAACATCCGCCGCCATC
>CAXUCQ010000410.1:0-3323 GCA_964249295.1 uncultured Armatimonadales bacterium
CTCCAAAGCCTTGGCCGCGACCCCCATCACGCTGAAGGCCACTCTGCTCTGAGGAGACTTCTTGCACAAGGGCCGATATCGGGAGGGCGGGAAACCCCGCCCTCCCTTTCTGCTCGTCCGGGTGCGACCCCCATTCATGGGTGGTGGGTCGCGCCACGCCCTTGGCTGGTACAAGACGGCGTGGGTGTAGACAGGGCTACATCCTCCCTGCCAACGGCTGTGGGGCAACACGGCTTTCGTGAGATGCGACAAAAGCCCTCCCGTTTATGGGCGTGAAGTTGTCACGCAGCCATCTTCGCGGACGCACCTGGAGAAACGACAACAGACCTCTTGCGTCAGCCTCTGGGCTGGATTCCTGGGCTGGATTCCTGGGCTGGATTTCTGGGCTGGATTTCTGGGCTGGATTTCTGGGACTGCCCGTGGGTAAGGGCGCAGAGGTGACGTGACTTTCCTCACCCGCACAGGCGGGCAATCTCTATCTTACCGGCAAGAGGCTCAGCCCTGGGACTTAACTCGCTCCCTCCGGCGTTCTTTGACAACCTCCCTGTTCATTTGCTATAATCGAACGGATGCACCTGAAGAAACTGCAACTACAGGGGTTCAAGACCTTCGCCGAGCGCACCGAGATCGAGTTCTCCGAGGGCGTGACGGCGGTCGTCGGCCCGAACGGATCAGGCAAGTGTGTCACGGGAGACACGCTCGTCACTCTGGCTGATGGGCGGGATGTGCCGATCCGTGATCTTGTTGACGCGGCGCTTCAGGACTCGCTCCGTGTTCAGGCACTCGATGACGGCTTGGTCGGACGCGACAACCCGCACGGTGTCGAAATCTTATCCCTTGATCCGGTGACGCTGCGCTTGAAGCCTCTGCCCGTGGCCGGCTTTGTCAAGCGCCAGTCTCCTCCTACCCTGCTTCGTATCCGCACGCGCGCCGGGCGTGAAGTCACGGCCACCCCTTATCACCCTTTGTTTACGTTGGAAGAGGGCGCTCTGCGCGCGCTCCGGGCCGATGAGGTGTCTGTCGGCACCCCTGTCGCCCTGCCGCGCCGCCTGCCGACGCAAGCGCCGGAAGCATCTCCACCCTTGTCGGCGATGATGTCTCACCTGACTCTGGACGACAGCGTTTTCGTGCCGAACTCGCCTGCCCTCCGCCGATGGGCCGATCATGCCCGGACGCGGTTCGGCACCTGGTCTGCCTGGGGGCGGTGTGCTGCCGTACCCGCGACTCAACTCAGCGGGCTGCTGAACGGCCAAGGGGTGAACGTGGCGACGCTGGCGAGTCTAGGGCGGGCGGCGGCTCTGCCCGCGCCGTTTGAGGGACAGATGAAGTCACGCGGCACCGGCACGATGCGGCTGCCGGAGAACATGACGCCGGATCTAGCGCGTTTCCTCGGATTGCTGATCGCGGAGGGCCGGAACAATCCTTATGGCTTGATCTGGTTCGTCAACCGTGACCCGGCTGTGAATGCGGAGTTCACGCGGTTGGCGCGAACGCTGTTCGACGTGTCCGTTTGCCCCAGGACGTACAAAGCCGGTCAGTGCGATGCGGTGGACAACCTGATCTTCTCTCAGACGCTCAGTACGATCCTGGATCGGTTTTTCGGGTTTGTCGGCGGATCGACATCGTTCGACAAGCAGGTTCCGCCGCAGGTTTTTCAGGCGGATGTCGGAACACAGTGGGCGTTCCTGTCGGGTCTGTTCGAGGGCGACGCCCATCTCTGTGCGCGGCCTGCATCTGAGGGGAGGCGCGCGACGGCTTACATCGAGTACGTCTCGGCCAGCCGGGTTTTGGCGGAACAGGTCATCGCCCTGCTGCTGCGCCTGGGCATCTTCGCCACCCTGCGGCCCAAAGAGAAGTACGCGAGCAACACGGCTGGCAAACGCCGACGCACCTACTACTCGGTTTACATCTACGGCACGGAGCAACTGGCCCGCGCGGCGCAGGGCTTGTCCTTTGTCGGACAGAAGGACAAGGCCCGGCGCGCGCTCTTGACTCCGGCGGCGGCGTCCAACCCCAATCACGACCTTGTTCCGAACATCACGTTTCTGGTCAAAGAAGCGGCGAAAGCCGCAGGCGTCCAGGTCAAAGCGGTGCGCCAGGGCCGGGCCAAGGCCGCCTACAATGAGGGCCGCTGCCAGGCGAGCCGGAGCGGCTTACAGGAGGTCGCCGCCCAGATCCGGGAACTCGGCAGTTCGCCCGAGGAAGCCTTCGTGCCGCTGGAGCGGCTGACGACGCTGGCGACATCGGACGTTTACTGGGATGAAGTCGTCAGCATCGAACAAGTCGCGCCGCCGGATGAGTGGGTTTACGATCTCAGCGTCGCGGAGACGCACAACTTCGTCGCCGGAAACATGATCGTCCACAACAGCAACCTGGGGGACGCGATCCTCTGGGTGCTGGGCGAGCAGAAGGCGTCGGCGGTGCGCGGCGTCAAGGCGCAGGACGTGATCTTCGCCGGGTCGGACAAGCGCAAGCCGACGGGGATGGCCGAGGTCTCGCTGACGGTGGACAACGCCGACGGGACGCTGCCCCTGGAGTTCGCCGAGGTCGTCATCACGCGCCGCGCGTACCGGTCGGGCGAGGGCGAGTATTTCCTCAACAAAGTCCCCTGCCGCCTCAAAGACATCTATGAGCTTTTCCTGGACACGGGCGTCGGGCGCGAGTCCTACGCGCTCGTCAACCAGAGCCAGATCGACGCCGTGCTGTCGGTCAACCCGGAAGACCGGCGCGGATTGTTCGAGGAAGCGGCGGGCATCAAGAAGTATCGCGTCAAGAAGCGCGAGGCGCTGCGGAAGCTGGAAGCGACCGAAGGCAACCTCAACCGGGTGCGCGACATCCTGCACGAGATGAGCGGGCGATTAGAGCCGCTGCGGGCGCAGGCGGAGCGGGCGGAACGCTACGTGGCTCTGCGGGACCGGCTGCGGGCTATCGAGAGCAACCTGCTGATCGTGGACCTGCGCTTCGCCGACTTTGAACTGACGGCGGCGCGGCAGGCGCGGGAGGAGGAGCAGACCGTTGTCGCCAAGCACGCGGCGCGGATCGAGGCCGCCGAGCTGAAGGCGCTGGGAATCGCGCAGGGCCTGGCGGACGCCGAGGCCAGATTGGAAACGTGCCGCCTGCAGCACGGGGCGGCACTCAGCCAGGCGGAGCGGGCCGAGAGCGAGCGGGCGCTGGCGGCACAGCGGGCGGACGGGCTGGCGCAGGGGCGGCGGATGCTGGGGCTGGAGCGGGAGGAACTGGAGCGGCGGCGTGAGCGGCTGACGGGGCAGATCGCCGAACTCCATGCGGAACTGGCGGGCGCGCAGGAGGAAGAAGCCCGGCTG
>CAXUCQ010000411.1:0-1637 GCA_964249295.1 uncultured Armatimonadales bacterium
GACGCGCATGAACCGCAGAACGTGCCGCGCCGCGCTGCCGGCGCTGCTGGCCCTGATGATGCTCCGACTGCCCGCCGGGGCGGAGACCCCGGCGGCCTATGGGAACGCCTTAGCCCAGGTGCAGGCCGCCGTGTCGCGGCAGGCCGCGATGCTCCGGCGCGGGACCGATGTTCCGGCGGCGCAGGCGCCCGTCACGGTCGCGGCCCGCGCCCTCGTCCCCATCGCGTCCGTGGAGCGCCCCGGCGGGCCTCCCGCCCCGGTCGATGCCTCTCTGCTGCTCGCGGCCATCAAAAACGCGGAAGCCCAGCGGGACCCCGTGGGCCGCGCCGACGCGCTGCAAGCGGCGGCGGCCCAGATCGCCGTCCTGCGCCGGGACGTGGCCGCAGTTCCGACGCCCGGAGCGCGTGCGACTCAGGCCGAAACGGATCTCCGCGCGGTCCTGGCCGGCAAGGCCTACGGCTACGACCCGCTGCCGCCGCCGTCTCTGTTCGACCGGTTCACGGGATGGCTGGAACGGATGCTGAACCGACTTTTCCACCGCTCCGCCCCACGCCCCGATCCCGCGATGCCGGCCATCAGCCTGGGCTTTGTCAGAACGCTCGCGATTCTGCTCGGGGCGGGGGCCTTCGCGCTCCTGGTCGCCGTTCTCGTCCGATGGCTGCGCCACCGCCCGGCGCGGCCGCAGCCGCTGGCGCTCGACGAGACCGAAGCGGCGCTTGTCGAGGCGCGCGACACCGACAGCCTGCGCGCCCTCGCCGAACAGAAGGCGCAGCAGGGGGACTACCGCCTCGCGCTGCGCTTCGTCTACCTGGCCCTGCTGGTCGCGCTGGACACGAACGGCGTGCTGCGGTTCGACCGCTCCAAGACCAACTGGGAGTACCTGCGCGCCCTGCGCGCGGAGGGCCGGGCCGATGTCTACGACGCGATGACGCCGCTGACCCGCGACTTCGACCGCGTCTGGTACGGCTTCGCCCGCGCCGACGCCGACGACTACGCGCGCGCTCTGGCGCACTACGACGCGCTCCAAGCCGCTCCAGCGGCGTCCCGTCCGACCGCCGCCGTCTGAAGCATCTATGCGTATCAATCGCGAAATCCTGGCGCTGCTCTTCCTGCTGCTGATTTTCGTCGTCGGGGGCCTGCTGCTGACGGGCCGGGACGACGGCAAGTCGCGCCAGGTGGGCCGTGAGGCCGTCCGGGACCCCTCCGTCTACAACGACCGCGCCTCGGGCAGCCAGGCGTGTTTCGAGTGGGTGGGCCGACTCGGCTACCACGCGGCGGTCTGGCGGCGCGACTGGTCAGCCCTGGACACGTCCGGGGCCGCCGTGCTGCTCGTGATCGACCCGCAGGCGCAGAACGGTCCGTCCGCTTTGATGGGTTCCGACGCCGGGGATGACAGTGACAGTTCCGATGCGCCCGCCGACACGCGGCTCCGGCCTCAAGACGCCGACCGTCTCCGGGCCTGGCTCCAGGCCGGACACACCGCGATCCTCATGGCGTCCCGTCTGCCGAGCGGACATTCCGCAGGAGAACGGGGCGGCAAAAACACCTTTGGGGACGCGCTGGACCTGATCGCGGAAACAGCCTCCCCGCCGGGCCGGTCGCAGTTCGGCCCGCTCCAGCCCACGCCCGAAACCGGG
>CAXUCQ010000411.1:1647-3320 GCA_964249295.1 uncultured Armatimonadales bacterium
AGTGTGCTCAGCCTGTACAGTGACGCCGACGCGCGCCTGCGCCGCAAGGCCGCCGACGGCATCGCGCTGTTCGGAGATGCGGCGGGGCCGTTCGTGCTGTCCGTGCCGGTCGGGGCCGGGCGTCTTGTCGCCATCGCCGACTCGGGGTTCGCGTCCAACGCGAACCTGGCCCGCGCTGAGAACGCCATGTTTCTCGCCAACGTGCTGGCCCGCGCCGCCCGCCCCGGCGCGGCGGTGTTGTTCGACGAGTACCACCACGGCGACGTCGGCGCCGCGGCGGATGTCAGCCTCTGGGGTGCTCTCGGACGCCCGCTGCAGCTCGCGCTCATTCAGGCGGCGCTGGCGCTGCTCCTGCTCGGGGCCGTCGTCGCCGTCCGCTTCGGCAGTCCCGTCCCGCTGGGGCGAGGCAGGACGCGCACCACGGCGGAGTACGTGACCTCGCTCGCCGGCCTGTATCAGCGCGCCCAGGCCTCGTCCACGGCTCTGGAAACGCTGTATCGCCAGTTCCTGCGCGACCTCACGGCCCGCATGGCGCTGGCCCCGGACGCCAATCTGGAACAGCTCGCTGACGTCACTTCCCGGCGCGGCGGCCTTGATAAAGCCGCCCTGCGGCGGCTGCTGGCGACCTGTGAGCAGCGGCTGGATGACGGCAAAGTGACAGAGGCCGAGCTGCTCGACCTCGCGCGCCGGATGGAGCGCATCAGAAAGGACATCGGCATTGCCTGACGAACAAACAACGCCCCCTGCATCCGCGGGGGACTCGGAAGCCGGGCCGCTGCGGCCCTCCGTCAACTTCTACACGCCGCCCGTGCCGACGACCGAGTCGACCGAGACGGCGACCTCGCCCGCTTCCCACCCGAACGGGGGTGAGGTGCAGCGCGTCGCCGAAGCGATCACCCGTGAGGTCCATAAGGCCGTCGTCGGACAGGACGAGACGATCGAGAACGCCCTCGCCGGGCTGTTCGCCGACGGCCACATTCTGCTCGAAGGCGTCCCCGGCACGGCCAAAACGCTGCTCGTGCGTGTCCTCGCCGCCGCCGTGTCCGCCGACTTCAAGCGCATCCAGTTCACCCCGGATCTGATGCCCTCGGACATCACCGGCACGCGCATCTTCGACCAGCAGGCGGGGGAGTTTGTCTTCAAGCCCGGTCCCATTTTCACCGGCCTGCTGCTGGCCGATGAGGTCAACAGGACGCCGCCCAAGACGCAGGCGGCCCTTCTGGAAGCCATGCAGGAACACCACGTCACCGTCGACGGCGATACACACGAACTGAGCGACGTGTTCATGGTCTTCGCGACTCAGAACCCGATCGAGTTTGAAGGCACCTACCCGCTGCCCGAGGCGCAGCTTGACCGCTTCCTGCTCAAAATCCTCGTCGCCTACCCGCCCATCGAGGCCGAGCAGACCGTCCTGCGCCGCTACCACGAAGGCTTCGACGCCAACGACCTGGCGTCAGCGGGCATCACCCCCGTCGCCGACACGGCGGCCATCCGTCTCTGCCGCGAGATCATCGGCCAAGTCCGCGTGGAAGAAGCAATGTTCCGCTACATCACCGGCCTCGTCGCCGCCACCCGGAACCACCGCCAGCTCGTGCTCGGGGCCAGCCAGCGCGACTACAACCCCCACCTCCGCGTCTGCAAGTAGCTGGCCGCCAAGCGCGCGCGCGCCTACA
>CAXUCQ010000412.1:0-655 GCA_964249295.1 uncultured Armatimonadales bacterium
TCTCTGTACCCCGGCCGTCCTTCTCCGCCCGGACCGTACACGCGACGCGCAGGCCGGGGCGCAGGTCGCGCAGGGCCTGCTCCAGATAGGCCGCCGTCGCACACCGCTCCACGAAGACGATGACCTTCGCCCCGTCACCGTCACGGACCCTGTCCAGCAGGGCGCACAGCGCGCCGAGCTTGGCGTCGTCGGCCCATGTCATCGCCGCCAGCGACCGGAGCAGAGGCGCCAGATGCTCGCGCCGCGTGTCGAGGCCGTGCAGGAACCGGCCCTGGTAACCGCCGTCGGCGTGCGCCCGGGAGGTCTTCAAGAGCACCTCACGCAGCGCCCACGGGGAGCTGACCCAGGCCGTGCGGGCCTCGTTCTCGATCGTCGCGGCGTACTTCGGGTCGCGGGTGGCCTTGCGGAAGAGGCGCCGGTCCAGCGCCCCCGCCATCTCCCCCTCCAGCGGCACATCGAAGTCGGTGCGGTACAGCAGGATGCGCGGCACGTAGCGCCTCTGCCCGCCGAAATCCACATACACGCCGCGCTCGTCCCGCGTGCCGTAGTGCCGCGCCACATACGGCGTCGTGAGGACGGAGCTGACCGGCGCTTCCTTCAGCTGGGAGAGCTCCTCCACGCGCCACGGGCGGCTGCCCGCGAACTCCTCGAAGAG
>CAXUCQ010000412.1:665-3312 GCA_964249295.1 uncultured Armatimonadales bacterium
GTCTGGACCGGGCTCGTCTGGGGCAGCAGGTACAGCTGGTTGTTGACGTTCTCGTCGTCCTTGGAGTACGGCGTGCCCGTGAGCAGGAGGACCCGGCACCCGGACCGGGCGACGGCGTCGACCAGCCGCTGGAACACCAGCCTTTCCGAGGTCCGCGGCCTGCCCCCGATGAACTTCTCCTGGAAGCGGTTGCGCATCAGGTGGCTCTCGTCCACGATGAGCAGCCACTCGCCGTCCATGGTCCCCAGGATGTCCAGCAGGGGTCCGAGGTCGTGGTTGTGGGAGGCGCTGGCGGTGTTGAGGGCCTGGTGGACGAAGTAGTCGAAGGGGAGGCCGCCGCTGCGCAGGTGTCGCTCCCAGCTCTCCCGCGTCGCCTTCGGCCCGATGACCAGGACGTTGCGGATCGTGCCGCGCTCCTGCAGGCGCAGGGCGACGTCCGTGCCGATCACCGTCTTCCCCAGTCCCGTGGACGCGACCACGAACGCGCCCCCGTGCGCCTCGATCTGGCGCAGGGCGCGCGCCACGAGGTCGCGCTGGTAGGACACGGGCTTCCTGTAGGCGGGCCGCTGCAGGCGGGTCTCTTCGAGCGACTCCAGGGCCAGCAGGGTTTTGAGGTACACGTCCCACGGGCGGGCCAGCGTCAGCCAGCCGCGCAGGGCGGCGAGGAGCTCCCCCGTGATGTCCACGCACTCGGGCGCATGGAAGAAGGCGTCATACCGGGAGACGTAGTGCCGGACCGCCGCCGCCTCCTGCACGATGGCCCCGGCCTCGATGGCGTCCTGCAGGCCGCGCCCGGACACGTTGGCGGACGCGACCAGGACCACCCGCTCATCCACGATGTAGAGCTTGGCGTGGTGGGCGAGTGCGCGCGCGTCCAGGACGCGCAGGGCGCCGCGCCCCATCCTCTCCACCAGTTCGCGCACGGCGGCGCGGCGGTCGACGTCCAGGCCGGTCTTCAGGTCCGACAGGATGTCCTGGACCATGGCCCGCCGCGCGCTCTCCTTGCCCGGCTCCTCCACGCCCACGAGCAGGAGCAGCTTCTTGCCCGCGGCCGCCCCGCGCAGCAGGTTGTAGCCGCGCACGGTGAAGAAGCCGGCGGCGATGCGGATGACGGACCGGCCCTGCCGGAAGTGGTGGCGCACCACGTCCAGGGAGATGCCCCGGTCGAAGTAGTGGTCGGGGACCCCCGGCGGGGATCCTTCGCCCGGCAGCCCGTCTTTGTTCGGAACCCCGTCCTTGTTCGGCGTGTCCATGGCGGCCTAAGTTTCGAGCCGCAGACTCCTAAACCCTCTGTCATAACCCCCATAAAGCCCGCAGAGTGGAGCCCGCAGACGGGGACAGTTGTCTCGAAACTCGTCGTGATGTATAATATGTTATACCATATCGTGTTATACTCAATTGTGTTCTGCTAACTGAGAGTTGATCAAGATGCGAAAGACGCCCCTATGAGCCAGTTCATCGTCCGACCGGAGCCGTTCTACAACCGCCGCAGCGAGCTGGACGCCCTCGGGCGCGCCTGGGGACGCCCGCTGCCGGGCGGGCAGATGGCGATGCTCTACGGGCGCCGCCGCCTGGGCAAGACCTACCTGCTCCAGCGCTTCTTCAGTGGTCCGGCCTCCGCCGGCGGTCCGGCCGGGGACGGCCCTCGCCCGCACTGCTACTACCTCGCCGACCAGACCACGGCGGGCGCCCAGCGGGCGGAACTGGCCGCCCAGCTCCTGGAGGCCCTGCCGGAGCTGGGCCTGACCCCCGCCGAGATCGCCGTCAGCTGGAACGCCCTGCTGCGCCACGCCTCCCAGGCCGCACGCGCGCAGGCCGAGCGGACCGGCACGAGATTCGGCCTGATCCTGGACGAGTTCCCCTACCTGGTCGAGCAGTCGCCGGACCTGCCCTCTGTCCTGCAGGCCTGGTGGGACCGCGACGGGCTGCACAGCCCCCTCTTCGTCGTCCTGTGCGGCTCCCAGCTCTCGGCCATGGCCGCCCTGGGCGCCGAGAGCCAGCCCCTGTACGGGCGCTTCAACGCGGGCGTGTCCCTGCTGCCCCCCCTGCGCTACGACGAGGTCGCCGCCTTCTACGCCGGGCGGGCGGGCTACGGCGTGCCGGAAACGCTGACCATGTACGGCGTCCTGGGCGGCACGCCCCGCTACCACGCCCTCGTGGATCCGGCCAGGCCCATGGCCGAGGAGATAGTGGACGTGCTGCTGCGGCCGCAGAGTCCGCTCGCCAGCGAGGTGGCCTTCCTGCTGGGCAGCCAGCAGATCCGCGACCCCGCCCCCTACAACGCCGTCCTGGGCGCCGTCGCGGGCGGGACGGCGCAGTACGGCCAGATTCTGAACGCGGCGGGCGTGGAGCGCGGGTCGCTGCCGCACCTACTGCGGACCCTGGCGGACCTGGGCTGGATCCGCCGGGAGATGCCCTTCGATGAGACGAGTGACCGGCGCGCCCTCTACCGGGTCGCCGACCCGTTCCTGGCCTTCTGGTACCGGTTCGTGGGGCCGCTGGCGAGCGCCCTGCAGTTCTCCGACCCCGCCCACGTCTACGAGGAGCGCATTGCCCCGCACCTGGCCGCCTACCTGGGCTGGCACGTCTTCGAGGAGGTCTGCCACCAGTGGCTGCAGAAGTACGGCCGGGACCGCCTGGGCCTGAC
>CAXUCQ010000413.1:0-3295 GCA_964249295.1 uncultured Armatimonadales bacterium
AGCCGAGGCCGTCGTTGGCGAACTCATCATACAGAAGGCTCCGGCGCAGCTCGGAAACGTCGCGCAGGACGGCGACCGCGCCGACGACCGCGTCCTGGGCGTCGGGGGATAGGACGGGCGCCGAGGTCAGCTCGATGGTCCGCAGCTCGCCCCCGACGGAGAGCAGGAACTCCTGTCGCTCCGCCGCGTCGCCGGTGCGCAGCGTGCGCGCGAGGGGGACCGCGCCGGGCGGGACGGCCTGGCCGCTCGGGTAACACAGTCCGATCCGGGCGGACCGGTTGACGGAGACCAGTTCCCCGGCTGCATTGATCAGGACGACGCCGTCGCTCAGGCTGCTCAGCGTGGCGTCGAGTTCCCGCGCGCGCCCGCGCTCCCGGCGGGCGTGTTGTTCATTCTCCTCGGCGCGTCGCTCACGCTCGCGCAGCAGATGGATCCGGTCCGTGGTCTCGGCGGCGAGGACGATGACCTGGGCGACGCGCCGGGTCTGCGGGTCGCGCTGCGGGGTCAGCGAAAATGTCCAGTAGGTCAGGCCCCGCGCCAGGGCGCCGTATTCCACATCCGGGAGCGTGACGGACTCGCCGAGCGCGGCGCGGCGGAGCGGTTCGGCCAGAAGCGCCTCCCATCCGGGCAGCACATCGCCGAGCAGCCGGCCCGCCAGACCGTCCCGCTGCCGGTCGGGGTCGGGGATGGATTCGGCCAGGCCGTTGGCGCTGCGGATCACCAGGTCATTCCCCGCGTCCAGCACCATGACCGCCGCCGGGACGTTCTGCAGGATGCGCTCGGCGAAGTCGCGGGCCGCCGTGGCGACGGCCAACTGCTCCTCCAACTGCAGCTCGGCCCGCTGGACGTCCGCGCCGAGGCGGGCCGTCTCCTGGGCCGCCTGTGCGCGCAGCGTCCGGGCCAGCAGGGCCGCCCGCCGGTGGACGGAGGCGTACACGACGGCGAAGATGATCAGAGCGAGGCCGAACCAGACGGAGCGACCGAACAGCGGGAACGGGGCCGTCAGGAAGATGAGCAGGGCCACGAGGACGGACAGGATGAGCGTCGGCACGAGCCACAGCGAGCGCAGTTCGCGCAGCGCCCGCTCGGCGGCGGCGGGGGAAAGACGCTCGGCGGCTTGAAGGGATTGAGGCACAGTGTCTTATTCTACCATGCACGGCTTCCAGTCCGCCCCGGAGAAGCACCGGGCTTACGGGGCGGTGACACAGAGCCTCCTCGCGGAAGGGCGACCCGGTGGGTCGCCCTCCAGGGGCCATCGCCCCGCACCAGGCTTGCGGGGCCTGAAACGGCAAAAGCCGCCGCCCGTGAGGGGAGCGGCGGCTTCGGTGACATCGGGAGGGGACGGCGGTTACTCGGTGCGGGCCGTGGCTTCCATGACGAACTCGGCCATGTAGATCGGGGCGCGGGCGCGCAGGGCCAGGGCGACGGCGTCGGACGGTCGGGCGTCGATCTCCAGGGTCTCGCCGTCGGGCTTGACGAGTCCGATCTTGGCGTAGAACGTCTCGTTCCAGAGGTCGTCGATGATGACGCGCTCGATGGAGGCTCCCAGGCGGTCCAGCATCAGCTTGAACAGGTCGTGGGTCATCGGGCGCTCGGGCGGGTCGCCTTCCAGGGCGAACGAAATGGCCCAGGCCTCAAACTGGCCGACCCAGATGGGGGCGCGGCGGCCCTTGTTGTCGCGCAGCAGGCCGAAATGCTGGGGCGGCATTTTGTTCTCCTGGTGCATATAGACGCCCATCACTTTGACTTCTTTTTCGTTCAGGGAGCGCGGCCCACGGTTCTCGTTCTCGGTGGTGTAGTCGCGGGGGCGACCTTCGCCGCCGGAGGCGTCGTCGTCCGGGAACGGCAGGAGCGGCCCGAACGAGCCGCCTTCGCGCGGGTGGGCGCCTTCCGGCCCGTCCCCGCTTCGGCCACGCAGGGAGGCCGGACCGCCCTCGCCTTCCGCATCATGCGGGGGCCAGTCGTCGCCGAAGAGTTTGTCGAAGTCACTTGCCACTCTGTCACCTCACTCCCTGTGTGCGTGTTCCGTCCGTCGCGGAGCGGGCGATTCCCTAGGGCCGCCGCTCTACCACTTGTGTTAGTCGTCCCGGCGTCCGGTCTTGCTGACCGTCTTGAGGAATTCTTTGTTGCCTTTGCTGTTGTTCAGGCGGTCGATGAGCAGTTCGATGGCCGCGACGGTGTCCAGACCGGCGAGGACGCGGTGGAGCTGATAAACGGCCCGCAGACTCTCCTCGTCGTAGAGCAGTTCTTCTTTGCGGGTGCTGGATTCTTTGACGTTGATGGCCGGGAAGATGCGGCGGTTGGCGATCTCGCGGTCCAGCTTCAGTTCGGAGTTGCCGGTGCCTTTGAACTCTTCGAAGATGATGTCGTCCATGCGCGACCCGGTCTCGACCAGGGCCGTGGCGATGATCGTCAGGCTCCCCCCGCCCTCTATGTTACGGGCGGCGCCGAAGAATCGTTTCGGGCGGTAGATGGCCGCCGGGTCCAGGCCGCCCTGCAGGGTGCGGCCCGAGGGGGTGACGGTCAGGTTGGAGGCGCGCGACAGGCGGGTCAGGCTGTCGAGCAGGATCACCACGTCCCGGCCGGCTTCGACCAGACGCTTGGCCTTCTCCAGCACCATGTCCGCGACGCGCATGTGGTTCTCGGGCAGTTCGTCGAACGTGGAGGAGATGACCTCGCCGTTGACGGAGCGGCGGATGTCGGTGACCTCCTCCGGGCGCTCATCGATCAGCAGGACCATCAGGACGACCTCGGGGTGGTTGGAGCTGATGGAGTTGGCGATGGACTTCAGGATGGTCGTCTTGCCGGCCTTGGGCGGGGCGACGACGATCGCGCGCTGCCCCTTGCCGATGGGGGCGATCAGGTCGATGACACGGGCGGTGAGGTTCTTCAGGTCCGTCTCGAGCTGGAGGCGCTCCAGGGGGTAGATCGGGACGAGTTCATCGAAGTTGGGGCGGGCTTTGGCCTGCTCGGGCGAAACGCTGTTGACCGTCTCGACGCGGAGCAGGCCGTAGAAACGCTCCGTGTCTTTGGGTGGGCGCACCTGGCCGGAGACGGTGTCGCCGGTCTTGAGGCCGAAGCGCTTGATCTGCGCCTGGGCGACGTAGATGTCCTGCGCGCCGGGGTCGAAGTTGTTGCTCCGCAAAAATCCCCAGCCGTCGGGCAGGATCTCCAGGACACCGGATTTGATGATGTCGGGGCCGGAACCGTCCCGCGCGCCGTCGAGAGCGGCGTCCTGCGGCGGGCGCACAGCATCGGCGGGGGGCGATGCCGGGGCGACGTCCGGGCGCGGGCC
>CAXUCQ010000414.1:0-3292 GCA_964249295.1 uncultured Armatimonadales bacterium
GGCGCGCTGCTCGGCGGCGCGGCGGCGGTCGCGGGCGCCTACGGCGGTTTCTATGGCCGCAAGGCGCTGGGCGAGACGCTGCGCCTGCCGGTCCCGCTGGCCGCCGTCGCCGAGGACGCGCTGGCCGTCGGCCTGGGCCGGCGTTTCCGCCCATGAACACGCGGGTTTTGGGCCGGACCGGCCTGCGCGTGTCCGAGATCGGCTTCGGCGGCTGGGCCATCGGCGGCGATGCCTTCGGCAACTCCTACGGCGACACGGACGACGCCGTTTCCAAGTCCGCCCTGCGCCGCGCCCTGGAACTCGGCGTCACGCTCTTCGACACCGCCGACCTGTACGGCTTCGGCCATAGTGAGGCGCTGCTGGGCGAAGCGCTGCAGGCCTGGCCGGGGCCTGCGCCGACGGTCGTCACCAAGGGCGGCGTCAACTTCTACCGGCGCGACGGGACTCTGGAGCCGGATTGGACTCCCTACGCCATCGCCCACGCCGTCCAGCAGAGCCTGATGCGCCTGCGCCGCGACTCGCTGGACGTGTTCCTCCTGATGAACCCGCCCGTCCAAGACTTGGATCGGTGGCGCACCTGGGACACCCTGGCGTCTCTGAAGCGGGCCGGGAAGATACGGCACGCCGGCGTTTCCGTGGCCGAGCCGGAGGACGGCGTCTGGCTGCTCCGAAACCATCTGCCGGTCGAGGTGCTGGAAGTCGCGTACAGCCTGTTCTATCAAGGCGCGACGACGGAACTGCTGGACCTGGCCCGCAGGCGCGGGGTCGGCGTCCTCGCCCGCGAGCCGCTGGCGAACGGCTTCCTGACAGGAAAATACACTGGCGATGCCGAATTCACTGGGGGCGACATCCGGGCGTCCCTGCCGCCGGAGTATGTCCGCGCCATGGCCGAGACGACGGCGCGTTTGCGGTTCCTGGCTTCAGAGGCCCCCCCGGCCCCCAATCCTGGGGGAGCCAAGACGCTGGTTGACGGCATCGGCGCGGTAAATGCGCCTCTTGCTCCCCCGGAATTGGGGGCCGGGGGGGCCTGGGTGCTGGGTGGCAGGAGGACGATGCCGCAGGCCGCCCTGAGGTTTGTGCTGGACGACCCGCGCGTCGCGTCCGTCGTCGTCGGCGCGAAGTCGCCCGCGCAGGTGGAAGAGAACGTCGGAGCCGTGGCCGTCCCCGCTATGAGTGCGGAGGAGCGCGCGCGCATCCAGGAAGCATTCAACGCATGAAGATCACTAGTGCCGCCGAGATGCGGGAGATGGACCGGAAGACCATCGAAGATTACGGCCTTTCGAGCCTTGTGCTGATGGAGAACGCCGCTCACTGCGTCATCGAGGCCGTCGCGCATCGCTTCTCGCCTTTGCACGGCAAGCGCGTCGCCGTCGTCTGCGGCAAGGGCAACAACGGCGGCGACGGCTTCGTCATCGCCCGTCATCTCGCCACACGGTATAGGGCCGACGTGACGGTCTGGCTTGCGGCAGACCCGGCGGGTCTTGCGGGAGACGCCGCGACGAACTACGGTCTGGCGCAGAAATACGGCCTGCCGATCAAAGTCGTGGGGAACGACCTGGCCGGGCTGCAGGTGGAACTGCCCTTGGCCGAGGTCATCATCGACGCCCTGCTCGGCACGGGCATCAGGGGCGCGGTGACGGGAACGGCGGCGGGCGTGATCGAGGCGATCAACGGCAGCGGGCGGCCCGTCGTCGCGGTCGATCTGCCGTCGGGATTGAACGCCGACACCGGGGCTGTGGACGGGCCGTGTGTCCGCGCGAGCCTGACCGTCACGTTCGCCCTGCCGAAGTACGGCCTGGTCGAGTTCCCCGGCGCGGGTTTCGTCGGCGATCTGATCGTCGGCGACATCGGGATGCCGCGCCCGGTCATGCGGGCCGATCACATCCAAACGTGGGTGACGGACGCCGGGGAGGTCGCGGCCTGGCTCCCCGCGCGGACCGAGAGCCGTGACAGCAACAAGGGCAAGTTCGGCCACGTCTTCGTCTTCGCCGGCTCGGAGGGCTTCGTCGGCGCCCCGACGCTGACCGCCGAGGGCGCGGCCCGCGCCGGGGCCGGCCTTGTGACCCTGGCCGTGCCGCAGGGCCTGCAAACGGCCTTGATGAGTCGCATCAGCCCCGTCGTCATGACCAAGGGCCTGCCGCAGACGGAGCAGGGGACCTTCTCCATGGACGCGCTTGGGGCGGGCTTGAAGCTGTCGGAGAAGGCCGACGCCGTCGCGCTCGGGCCTGGTCTGGGCGGCGTGGAGAACGACGGGACGCGGAGTTTCGTGCGCGAGTTCGTCGCCCGCTGCCCCGCCCCCTTGGTCATCGATGCCGACGCGCTCAACATCCTTGCGTCCGAACCCGACCATGGCGCGTCGCTGCTGAAACGCCGCGCCGCGCCGACGGTGCTGACGCCGCACCCCGGCGAGATGGGCCGCTTGCTCGGAACGGACACCGCTGCAGTGCAGTCGGACCGGCGGGCCGTGGTCGAGCGCGCCGCCCAGGAGTTCGGCTGCGTCGTGCTGCTGAAAGGCTCGCGGACGCTGATCGCCGACCCCGAGGGCCGCCTGCACATCAACACGACGGGCCACGCCGGCATGGCGACGGGCGGCGCGGGCGACACGCTGACCGGCATCATCGCCGCCCTGCTGGCGTGCCATCTGGAGCCGCGCGCCGCCGCCGCCGCCGGAGCCTACCTGCACGGGCTGGCGGGCGATCTGATCGCGCGGGAGCACGGCGGCAAGGCCGGTCTGATCGCAACGGACTTGATCGAGGCGCTGCCCCGCGCCATCGGGCAGTGCCAAAAGGATGGTTCCTGAAAGTGTGCATCCGAAGTTTTCCCCGGACTGAAGTCCTGGGCTGCGAACCGCAGACTGCCCGCCTGCGCGGGCGCAGGAGTATCAGACTGCGCCTTTCTTCGCCTTCACGGGCGGGCAGCCTTCCCCATGGCAGCCCGGGGCTTCAGTCCGGGGAACACGCTCTCATGCGGCCAATTCAACTCTGGATTTTTGCTGTTGCTTGCCTGCTGTTGGTCGGGTCTGGAACGCTGCAGGCCGCTCCCGGCGCGAAATGGACTTTGACGCTCCCAGACTCGGGGACGTACTCTTACTGGGTGCAGGCTAAATCCGGCACGGTTTCCGTTCTGCCGGCCACCGTGGCCCACAAGTCGGCCCAGCCGCTGCCGGACACTGTGGCGACGGGCGACACCCTGTACGTTTTGGACGCGCACACCGGCCGCGTCGCCGCCAAGCCGCTCGCCGCCCCCGGCCCCGTCGCGCTGACCATGGCGGACTTCAAGCCGCTCCCGGCGC
>CAXUCQ010000415.1:0-3290 GCA_964249295.1 uncultured Armatimonadales bacterium
CCGCTGCAGACAGCTTCTCGTCGGCGCAATCGACAGTGACCACCCGGCCCTTGTAGTCGATGTGCAGCGCGAGGTCTCTGGGTTCGATCAGGAAGCCGTCGCCGACATCATAAACCAACTGACGGCGGATTTTGCGGAGCGTGGAGGGAAGGTCTGCCAGCGACGCCCGGCGGAGCGTGATGCGGTTGCTATCGAGGATAGGACAGGCGGCGCGGCAGGCGGGGTCGAACGGCAGGGCGATCTCGCTTTCGACGGAGAACTCGTTGACGTGGTACTCGCTGGGTGTCACGGGGCAGGTGCTGTCGGGATTTTGAAGACGATGCGGTTCAGCACGTCGGCACGATCGCGGGTGACGCTGACAGCGTGGCCGTCCACCATGACGTAGTTCAGCCGCTCGTTCGGGTGGTCCGAGCCGCCGTGCCAGAAGCCAACCATGTCATAGAGGAGGGGAATGTCGGGCTGATCCTGTTCGGTGTAGGGCGGCCTGCGGCTCCAGCCGCGCACGCCGCTGATCGTCTGGTGGTCCATCGCCAGCAGCGTGGTGTAGGCGTAACTCATGCCGAAAGCCTTGAACGCGGACGGGTGCGCCGAAAGCGGGATGTTCTCGAATGAGCCGCACAAGTTGTAGCCCGTATCGTCTGGGCAGCGCCACACGTCGTTGTTCTTGACGTAAGCGGACATGACTTCCGGCAGTGGCCGGAGCGAATGCACGGCGTCTTCGTAGTCCCCGTTTTGCCAGCCCTCCCAGCTGTCCGTGTCCAGGTCCGAGGGGTCGCCGCCCCAGGGGTAAAAGTCATCGTGGTCCTGGGCGTACATGAACGTCGCCTGCCCCAACTGCCGCAGGTTGGACAGGCACTGCGCCTGCCGGGCCTGCTCGCGGGCGCGAGCGAAGGCGGGGAACAGCACCGCGACAAGGATTGCCACCACGGCGATGACGACGAGTAACTCAATCAGCGTAAAGCCCCGGCTCAGGCGTTTCATGGCTACAGCGTCCCCTGCCCCGGCTTCCAGTCCGACCCGCACAGCCCGCCCGACTGAATGGCGGTCAGCACCCGCAGCGTTTCGTCCACCGAGCGCCCGACGTTCAGGTTGTGCGCGACGGCGTACTGTACGTCGCCCGTCGGGTCGATGATGAACAGGCCGCGCAGGGCGACGCCCTCCTCTTCCAGCAACACCCCGTAGTCCCGCGCGATTCGATGTGTCGTGTCGGCCAGGATCGGGAACCGGACACCCGCGATGCCGTTGCGCTCGCGTGGCATCTCCATCCAGGCGCGGTGGCTGTACACGGAGTCGGTGGAAGCCGCCAGAACGTCGGCATCGAGGTCGGCGAACTCGTCTAGTCGGTCCGACAAAGCCGTGATCTCCGTCGGGCAAACGAAGGTGAAATCGTTCGGATACCAGAAGAAGACCAGCCAGCGTTCTTGATAGTCCGCCAAAGTAACCGTGCGAATAGGGCTGCTCGACGTCTCGCCGGGGAACGCCGCCGGTGCCGTGAACCCCGGCGCGGGCTGACCGACCAGGACGCTCATGCCACCGCTCCCGCTGTTGAAGCTTCGTCCGCCGCCCCCAGCATCCGCTTCAGAGAGTTCTCCGCCATCTTCAGACCCAGCACCCCCGCCGCCCGGCTCCGCAGGCGGCCCTCGGCGTCGAAGAGGAAGTAGCAGGGCCAGACACCGCCGGTTTGGAAGCGGTCGCCGAGAACATGGGCGTTGTCAATGGCACAAGGCCCAGTCAATCTCATTTCCTCCACTGCCGCTTTAACCTTCTCCACGTCCATGTCCGCCTCCATACGCGGCATATGGACGGAGACCAGGCGCAGGCCGTGTGAGGCATAGGCTTTAGTGAGGCACTGGAGACGTGGAATGTTTAATTTGCATATTGGACAGGAGATTGCCCAGAATTGGAGCAATGTTGGATGGTTTCGACAATGGTCAACCTCAACACTACCGTTGAGCCATGCTGTTACACCACCTAGCGATGGCATTTCGACCCCAACTTTAAGAGGCATTTGTGTGACCGCCTGACCAAACAAGCCACAGTGCTATTTGAGAACGAACATCAACTATCTGCGCCACGCTTCTTCAGAATCTCGTGTGCTTTTGTCGTCACATATCGACTGCGGTCCGTCAACATTTGTTTTGCTGTCGGCACAATGTCTGGCACGTTGAGGTGATCTAGAGTATCCAGTGCATACATCCGGGTCATGCTGTCTGTGGAAGCAAGGCCTTTACGAGCAACATCAGAAGCAGCATATGCCTGTGCCGAACTGGCATGGCGAAGGGCAACCAAAACCTGCAATCTTACTAGCATATTCTGGCTATCGACATATTTGTTGAGCGTTGCTAACTGAGCAGCCGTCAACTGATTCTTCGCACTTGATTCAACTTGAATGTTAGAAACAGTTTTGTATGCCTCTGAAGAAGTAGCTTTGGGTTCGGCCCCATAGTGAACAAGTGCATCCTGATGTTGTGCTCGCGTCTTGGAACAGCCCGTGATCATGTATGCTATCACAATCAAAGTGGAAAGCCATAGAAACGATTTTGCCATAGAAATCAAGCATCCTTCCGGCTTATGCAATCAAGTATGGATTATGTTTCTTAGGACTAGGAAAGTTATTTTCCTAGTCCCAAGTTCTAAACCTACCAACCATGTGGTTGCTGTTCATCAGCGCAGGTGCAAATCCTACACTCGCCATAACATCCTGGAGCATATGCTCGGCAATCAGGGGCAGGTGCATCCTGACGGCGGATAGTTGTTAACAGCTTCACAGTGGTTGGCACAGTCTGTAACCGATCTACCATCCACACCAGTACAGGTTGCAATACAGTCACAGAAGAGTGGAGGACAGGGTGTGCCGCTTGGCCCAGATGCGAAGGCCACACCCGCGCTTCGAAACTCCTTGGCGATCTGCTCCGCAACCTTGTTATCGCCTTCCATCTGCTGTAATCGCCTGCCGACCATCCGCGCCAGGTCGTCCGCGCCCAGCAGCATGATCGCCGACAGGCCCGCGCCGAACCCCAGTTTCCGCAGGGCTTGGCGGCGGGTCAGCCGCTCCTGCTCGATCTGCTCCGCCGACTTCTTGCTTTCCGACATTTGCGTGTTCTCCTGTCGTGATCAAAAAATAGGAACAAGGGAGCGGCGACTCTGCCGGAGAAAGGAAAAAAGAAGGGGTGCGGCTACTCTGCCGGGGGGTTGGTGTCAGGCGTGGCCTGGGCCGTGGCCTGCTCTTTCTGCAATGCCAGCACTTTGGAGACGACCAGATCGACCAGGCCCGCGATGCGGTCCCGTTC
>CAXUCQ010000416.1:0-2981 GCA_964249295.1 uncultured Armatimonadales bacterium
CCTGCTGAAGTGCTCGGACGCCGAGAAGGCCGACTGCGACGCCAAAGCGTCGGCGGCGGCGACGGAGCGCGAGGCCGCCGACGCCCCCGCGCGTCAGGCCGAACACGGGCGCATCAACGCCCTCTTGGTCGCGGCCAAAGCCGCCGGGGACCGGGCGCAGGTCCGGGTTCTGGCGGGGGAATGGCACGAGTACCAGAAGCGCGACGACGCGGCCATCAAGTCGGAGGCCCGCGCCCTGCTCAAAGAGCGGTTCCCCTACCCCATCTTCCTGTACGAAGCCGAGCGCGTGGGCATCACGGCCACGGGCGGCGACGACCTGAACGAACTCTACCCCAACCCGCGCGTGCCGCCCGGCCTCGGCCCGACGTGCCTGGAGTTGTACCGCCAGTTCCGCGCCGACCCCGCCGCGCTTGCGCCTGCGGAGGCTGCGGAATGATCGCCCTTTCCGACCGCGCCTTTGTCGTGTCGTTCGCTGAACTCAAGCGTTGGAGCGTTAATTCCATCTTCGAGGCACAGTGGCATTGGCCGCCGCAGGACATTCACCCGCTCTCCGACGCACTCAAAAGAAAGCTTCTTCCCGTTGACCGCAAGCGCCATGACTTTGCGGCCCTTCAACTTGTGACTCTCCATTTTGACGGTGAGATGGAGCCGCGAAACCTTAACGGTACGGATGACTTCAAGGGCAGTCTGTTCTTTGCCGAAGCGGGCGATGTCCTCTACTCCAAGATTGATGTTCGTAACGGGGCAATCGGCATCGTCCCAGACAGTATGCCGCGTGTCGCTGTGAGCAGCGAATACCCTGTCTATGCGGTCAATACCGAAACAGCAGTGCCGCAGTATATCCAACTGCTTTTCCACACGCCGCAGTTTCGCCGTGTTATCAACAGCCTGATTAGCGGCGCGAGTGGACGCAAGAGGGTACAGCCGGAAGTATTGGAAACCATAGACGTTCCCCTGCCGCCGCTTTCTGTGCAACGGGCCATTGTGGACTACTGGCACAGGGCGCAGCGGGAGGCGGCGGGTATTCGGGAGCATCTCATTAAAAGTGAGAGGGTGTTACAGTCTAGTTTCTACGACGCCTTGGGTATTACGCCACCCGATACAGCGAAGAGGCCGCGGTACTGCGCTGTTCAGTGGAAAGACCTAGCCCGATGGAGTGGCGGGGCTACGTTTCTGCTCACCCAAGTGGCGAGCCTCGATCATGGACGCTTCCCGGTTGTATCGGGGCGCGACTGTCTCGCGGAAGTACGGCACGGGTGTTCTGCGAGTCCCTCGCCGTCGCCTACCGCACTTGACGTGCTGAAAATCAGTGCCGTCACGCGCGGGCATTTCCGGCCCTCCGAACGCAAGTATATGTACGATAAGCCTGAGTACCGGGCGCAGTTCGACCTACGCCCCGGCGACGTGCTGATGTGCCGCACAAACGGCACACTGGCTTATGTCGGCATGGCGTCCTTGATTTCCGACGAGGACAATACGGAAAGCCTGATTTTTCCCGATAAGGTGATGCGTGTGCGGGCGAAAAGCAACGTGCTCCCCGCCTATCTATGGCACGTACTAAAGTCCCGGCCCGTTCGGGCACAGATAGAGGCTGCGGCCCGGACCGCCATCGGGAACTACGCCATTGGGACCGAAGACATCTGGGGTTTGCGGATACCTCTGCCGCCGCTGGACGCGCAGTGGGAGATTGTCGGGCGGGTGCAGGAAGGGCGGGCGGAGATCGCCCGCGAGACGGCCCGCGCCGACGCCCTGCTGTCCGGGGTCAAGTCCGGCGTGGAGGCGATGATACTAGGGACTCTGCCGCCACCCGCGCCTGATTTGGGCTGACTACGCCCCCTCTGCGGCTGTTTGTGTTTCCGTTTCGATAGCGCGTAACAGCAGGCGACCAAGCGGAGTGATTCTCATGTTACGTACATTAAACAGCCTTTTCTTTTTATCAAAAGACGGCAATTGTGAAGTTCGCCAGTCTGTACGATTTGCGTCTACCAGCCCTAATGCCTCTATGTGCATAATGTAAGCACTATATATTGCAGCTATTTCCACCTCGTTTTGCGGTGAACGAGGATCAATATCCGGTTGTGTCAGCAAGTCTTCGTGCTTTTCATAAAACGCTTTATGTCCCTGTTCATGGCCGACTGTAAAGGCCTGTAATATAATAATCTCAGCATCGTTCATTTGCCCCAATATGCCTAGCAGCATCTTGTAACGCAGAGCTTCGGCATCCTCTTCGCTAAGACCATGTTTTAGAAGTGTGGCGATCTGCTCGATGCGCTCCTGGCTGACGGGCCGGGCGATTTGGAAGACGGCTTCCTCCAGCAAGTCCTGAAAGCCTTCCTCACGGACGCGCTTCTCGATGTCGTCCGTGGGCAGTTCCGCGACCTTCTCAGCGAGTGCCTGCGTGAGACGTTCCTTGCGGCTGGCATTGCGGCGGGACGTGAATTCGGCAATCACGGGCCGCAGGATCGCGATGGGGATGCCGAGCGCCGGATGCACGGCGGAAAGCACCCCACCGACGATCTGCGCTCCCGTGTTGGCGAGACTTGTAACTCTTGTTTTTTCCTGTTCGTCCATAGCAGGAACCCCTTCGGCTATGGTACCCCTGCCGCTGCCTAAATGGCCGTAGAAACGCCGCGCACCTCTTGCTAACTGATGTTACGCCCTGTCGAACGGTTGAAACCATTCGCCTGGGGGCACGGACGCCGGAGCTACGAGGGCGAAAACACAAAACAGAGTTGGAGAAGAACAAGAAAGAGCCTGTCACCGTCTCTGTCCGCGAAGGCGGACAATAGGCCGCAGGCCCCATAGCGAACGGTTTCAACCGTTTGACTGGACAAAAGCCCTCTGTTTCTGCTATACTAGACAAGAGTTTGTCATTTTATGACACGGCAGTTCCAGGACAGGCCGAAACCGCGCCGCACAACGCGACGCAAAAATTGCAAAAACGAACTCCCCGGCGCGGGCCAGGGAGCGAGGGGACGGAG
>CAXUCQ010000416.1:2991-3285 GCA_964249295.1 uncultured Armatimonadales bacterium
CGCCGAACAGGCGCTGAAGTAGCGGCACAGGCCGGTGTAACCCCCAGCGGACGCTCAGAAACAAACAGCCGCCTCCCTACTGTGGACGGACGGCTGTTACTCTTGCACAGTTTTCCCACCAGACGCCGAGAATGGCTTCCCGCTGCTATACTTGCCATCCCTCGAAAAGCAGGGCTTGTGTCTTACCTACTACAGAACCGAAGAACATTCGGACAATCTCTCAGTATCCTTTAACCAGGCGCAGGAAGTTCTCCCGGTCGATGGCGCGCGTCACGGCCTCCTCGAACGAGACGT
>CAXUCQ010000417.1:0-3260 GCA_964249295.1 uncultured Armatimonadales bacterium
GGAGATGCGCGAATGTGCCGGCGGGGATACGCGCCAACTCGCTTGGCTCGATCTTGTGTAATCCCCCCCCATAAACCCGACCCTCATCCCGCAAATCGCTCATCTCGATCTGGTTCAGAAGGCAAAACACGTCTTCAACGGTTTGCGGATTTTCTTGGAGCAGAAGGGCCAGCGGCTCTTTAGGATACAGCGCGAGGAACAGGTTGGTCGCGACCGCCTGAGAGCGATTCAGGATGAAGCGGAACGGTTTTCTCTCGCCGCCGGTGCGCCCCATGTAGGTGCTCAGGAACAGGGCCGGGGCGCGTTGCTCCTGCTTGTACCAGGGCTGACGCTTACTCACGAGGTAGCCGGAGCGGATGCCTTTGCCATCGGCGGTTTGGAGGTACGCCCAGAGGTTTGGATACTGCTTCTCTAGTTCCGGTGGCGGCAAGGCACAATCGATCATGACGAGTTGCGGGTCGAGTTTGGGATACCCATCCGGGGCTGCCTCGATGCGTGTCAGCTTCAGGATTTTCGGGCTTGGAAGTATGGGCCGCAGTGCCGCTTCCTCAATGCCGAGGGAGGCGGCTTGTTCCCGTCGCATGATAAAGAAGTTGTTGGCCCCTGTCGCTATCCCGCGCTTGATCTGGAACAGGTCGCCGAGCAGAAGGCCGTCGGTGATTTTCATCCTCACCCGATTGCCGGCTCGACCAGGAAGGGAGGTCCATTTGTGGACCCTTCTTAGTTCCTGTGCGGTGACTTGCTGAGAAACGGCCGGCGCTTCCAGGGAGCCGCCATAGGTGAACGAGATAACTGTATCGGGCTGCGGGGGCTTTTTTCGGAAGGTGACGATTGCGCTGGAAACAAGGGCGTCGTCGAACTGCACGTCGTTTGGGTCGAAGCGATGCAGGGAGACCAGAGTCACATTGTCGGTCAGGTAGGTTTTTAAGGCTTCTCCGTAGTTGACGTCCATAAACTCAGAAGGAAGCAGCCATGAGGCGACGCCGCCTTCCCGGAGCCACCGGTTGGCGATCAGCATGAAATAAACGTAATAACCGGCCAGGCCGCTGACGGAGATGCCGGTTGCCGCCTTTACTGCTTGTTGAAGCCTGGCTTTTTCCGCCCCGATGTGATGGTGGCGGACGTAAGGCGGATTGGCGAGGATAAGATTTGGCCTCTGCCCTTGACTTCCCCATTCAGCGCGGGTGAAATCCTGCGCGGACACATCAAATCCCTGTGGCCCCCAAAGCTGCCGTGCCGTATCAGCGTAGGATGGATCGACTTCGTAGCCCACTGCTGAAGCAATGCTGTGATCGCCTTGCACGCTTGTCAAAGCCGAAAAGAAAGCCCCCGTGCCGCAGGAAGGCTCCCCGAAGTGAATGTCCTCGCACGGCGACAGGAGGCGCAAGGCTGCTTTCGCGACATCGACCGCCAGCGGGAACGGAGTCGCGTACTGCCCCATGATGTTCCGCTGACCTATGGACTTCTCGCCGTCGAGTGAAATTTGTCGCGTTTGTCTTTGCTGCTCCTGCCGTTCCCGGAGGGATGCGTGCTGGATGACGGTCAAAGCCCTGCTCCCTTCAAATCCTCGATGCGGTGTTCCCAGACCCAGTCGATGCCGTCTGCGGCGGCGTAGCCAAGGTAGCCCGCGTTGAAGTAGCCGCAGAGGAACAGGATCAGCCCTGCGTCATCCCCGTAAGTCGCCCGCAGTTGGACGTGCTTTGTGGCTTCCTCCTTGCGCCGCTTGTTCGTGTTGGTGAAGTCGCCCGCTGATTTGGCCTCCAACATCAAAGGGACACGGCTGACGCGGGGGGATTTCGGTTGGATGACGCAGTCGACGGGTATCTTCACGTCCATGCCCGACGCGCTGTTTTGCCTCCGAACAGGCTCTTGATCCAGGGGCGCGGAGTTGAACTCTTCGACAAAAGGCTCCCCTGCGTCTAAGCGGGCATCCGCTTGTTCTGCTCCGATTGTCACCCTCACGTTCAGACGAAAGGAGAAAGTACCCGACTCCATTTCGGTCAGCGGTTTGTTCACGGGGTTACTCTTCTCCGAATATCCCAACTCCATTAGATAAACTCTGAGGGCCTTGAGTTGGCGGCGCTCCTGTGCGTTGCGAACAATCGGATCGGCCCGTGCGCCGCAAAGTCTGTCGGCAACGACGGAGGCGGCGCGGGCCAGGTCATCATCTGCCGCCGACCCACCCCGTTCCAGCCAGGGGAACAGGTCACGATCAAGCAGGCGGCTTATGATCTCACAGATGCGTTGGAGTCTGGGCCTGACATCAGCCGTTTTCATCCTCAGAGGGAGCGCCCCGCGCTCCAAAGTTTCGATAAATCCGCCGTTGGTGTGAGACAACCCTGCCAACCTGTCGCGGGCGATGGGAGGCGCCGTTGCCATCCTCAACATCGGCAGTATCCCTGGAACGGCTTCCAAATCTTCCATCGTGATTCTGGCGAGGTTGTCGGTGTCGGAGAACGCTTGTCGCACATGCTCCGTCGTGCTCCGGCGTTCGTTCCGGTAAACTTCGGGGGCGAATTGCATAAACCAGGCGTTGTACATATCGACCGACACTTTGGCGTCGGCTTTCCACAGGTCTGGCCGGTCCCGGTTTATCAACGATGCGACTCCATAGAGAATAAGGCTAAAGCCAGTGATTTCGACACCCGGCCCGGTGTTTCCTGCCATCTCTCCTGGGGGCGTGAGCCTTCGGGTACAATGGGGCCTATGCGCTTGATTCTGGACCCGGCGGAGGATGTGGCGCACGGCGACTGGCTGCGGACGGTGCCGGGGGCGTATGAGTGGTGGTACTTCGACGCGCTTTCGGACGACGGGCAGTGGGCGCTGGCGTGCATCTGGTTCCTGGGCAACCCGTTCTCCCCCTATTACCGCTTGGCGGCGCAGGGGCGGGCGGCGGACCCGTTCGTCCATAATGCGCTGTTCTTTGCCCTTTATCGGCACGGACATCTCCATGCCTACCATTTCACCCGTTTTGCGCCGGAGTCGATTTGTGCCGACGAGTCGCGCCCGGCGATGCTGCGTTTCGGGCCGAACGGGGTTTCGTCGGGGTCGGGGCGCTATGATCTGCGCTTGGAAGACGAGAATGCGAACGGGCGCCGTCTCCAGGCCCGGCTGTCCTTTCAGGTTCCACCGAGTCCGGCGCGCGCCGCCGAGAGCGATGCTCCGGCGGACGACCACTGCTGGCTTCCGGCGGCGCCTGCCTGCCGGGTCGCTGCCGAGATCGCGCTCGGCGAGGCGCGGAACACGGTCGGGGAGCGCGT
>CAXUCQ010000418.1:0-3258 GCA_964249295.1 uncultured Armatimonadales bacterium
TCAAGGCCAAGCTGGAGGCCGAAGGCGCCAAGGTCGAGATCAAGCCCGCCTAGGTTCCATTTTAGGACAACGCAAACGGCCCGCGCATCAAACGATGTGCGGGCCGTTTGGTTTCGTCTCAGCGTGTCAGACCGTCATTGTCTCCCAAACCTCCAGCTCAGTCATGTCCGGGGCCGGCAGACCTTCCTGATGCTTGTGTCGGATGAGGCCGAGCAACGCCTCACGGAAGTTGTTGACCGCTTCTTCACCGGTTTCACCCGTTGCGACAACAACATCATCCAAGTCCGGGGCATAGGCCGACCAGTTTTCTCCGGCGCGTTCTACTACCACGTTGATATTCATCGCAACACCAAAGACGCTTGGTCACACGAAATCCAGGTGCTGGAACGAGCCGCCGATAATGGGCTGGTAACTCGCTCCGAGCCACTTGTCGATCATCGTGGCGTAGACGGAGCGGAAGTCGGTGTGGAAGCGCAGGTCGCCGTCGTCGAGGTCGCTGAGGCTGGGGTAGTCGCCGTAGACGCCGCCTTTGACGCCGCCCGCCACGAACAGGACGCTGGCGGCCCCGTGATCCGTCCCGGACGATCCGTTCTCTTTGGAGCGGCGTCCGAACTCGGAGAAGGTCATCACGGTCACGTCCTGGGCGCGGCCCTGCAGCGACAGGTCCTGGTAGAAGGCGGCCATGCCGTCGGCGAGGGTGCCGAGCAGGTCGGCGTGCTGGCGGGGCTGGTTGGCGTGGGTGTCGAAGCCGCCCATGCTGAGGTAGTAGACGCGGGTGCCGAGGCCGCCGGTGATGAGCTTGGCGATGGTCTGCAGGCCCGAGGCGAAGCCGTTCTGCGGGTAGGCCGACGCATTGCCGGCTTTCACGTCGTAATCTTTGAAGGCCTTTTTCAGTTCGATGGTGCTGGAGTACGCTTCGCTGCCGACGTTGCGGACGAACTCGGCGTTGCCGCCCGCGACCGTGCCGGTGCTGTAGAGGGCCTTGAGGGCGTCCATGCGCTTCTGCGGGACCCCGCCCTGGACGGAAAAGCCGTAGTTGCGGCCGTCGCCGATGGCCGACGTCGGGCCGTCCTGGGCGAACATGGTCAGCGGCAGGGACGAGCCGAGGGTGATGCCGGACAGGGGATTGCCCTTGAAGTGGCCGTCGGCGTCGAAGTAGCGGGCGATCCAGCCCGTCCGCTCGCGGATGTCCACGGCGGGGTCGGCGGTCTGCCAGATGTCCATGGAGTGGAAGTGGCTGCGGTTCGGGTTGGGGTAGCCGACGCCGGTTATCACGGCCAGATGGCCCTGGTCATAGAGCTTGTGCAGCGATCTCAGATTCGGGTGCAGGCCGACGTTCCTGTCGATGGGGACTACGGCGCTGCCGGGGATGCCGATGGTCGGGCGCAGCTTGGCGTAGTTCGGGTCGGCGTAGGGGATGACCGTGTTCAAGCCGTCGTTGCCGCCGGACATCTCGATCACGACCAGTATCTTGCCCGCCGGGATGTCCGGCAGCGACGGGCCGGCGTTCGGGCCGCTGGGGTCGGCCTGGGCCGCGCGCATCAGGAAGGTGGGCATGGCGAGGCCGAGCGAGATGAAGGCCAGGCCGTTTTGCAGGAATTCGCGTCGCGTGGTGGACATGAAAGGTTTCTCCCGTAGGGGCGACCCGGCGGGGCGCCCTCTCGTACCGTACGCCGGTGCGCGGCCCCGTTCTTCGTGCGCGGCCCCGTTCTTCGTGCGCGGCCCCGTTTTCGCGGAAGAGGGGCGACCCGCCGGGTCGCCCCTACAAAGAAGTTATGCCAGTTGATACTCGGGCGCGCAGAGAATCAGGCTGACCAAGCCGGGCGCTTTGTCTTCAAAGTGGGCGATGTTCGGGTTCGCGCTGTCCTGGACGAAGGTCATCAGCGCGCTGCGGGTCTGCGCGGAGGGCGTGTGGCCCGGCAGGCAGACGGACCAAAAGGCGTCGACCATCTGGGCCGGGGTGCCGAGCTGCGCGGCGTTGAGGCCGTGGGCGCTCAGCGCCCGGTGGACGTGGGCCGGAAGCAGCCCGCGCTTGCCCATCTCGGCGACGACGGTGTTGGCGAAGTTGATGCGGGTGAGCAGCGTCATGGTGTTCATCCAGGCCTGGCCCTCGGGCCAGCCCTTGACGTTGGGCGGGTTGAACAGGTCCTGGCCCATCGCGCGGAGCGCGCCGGAGACCGAGGCGGCGCTGTTGGCGGCGGCGAGCGGGACGTCGAGCGTGCGCAATGCCGTGACGACGTACTCCGTTGGACTCTTGATCTTGGCATACACGGCCTGGTCGGAGTAGAACGCCGGGGACTTCAGCATCGCGCCGACGGTGGCGCGGATGTCGTAGCCGCTGCCGAAGTAGACTTGGGTGAACGGGGCGATGTCCTGGGGCGTTGGGTCGTCGTGGACGAAGAACTTGAACAGCTTGGTGCAGAGGAACCGGGCGGTGGCGGGCTGGCGCACGAGGATGTCAATGATGTCGTCGCCGTTGAAGTTGCCCGTCTCGCCGAGGAACGTCTTGACGCCGTCGTCGTGGCTGTTCGGGTCGAACTCGAAGGCGCTCGCGTCACGATTGTAGCGCCAGCCGGTGAACGCGCGGGCGGCCTCTTTCACGTCGGTCTCGGTGTAGCCGCCGCCGATGCCTAGGGTGAACAGCTCTTGGAGTTCACGTCCGTAGTTCTCGTTCGGGCGGCCCTTTTTGTTGTCTCCATTGTCCAGCCAGGCCAGCATGGCGGGGTCGCGCGAGACGCCCTGGAGCAGCGTGCGGAAGTTGCCCAGGGCGTGAGCGCGGAAGAGCTGGTTCTGCTGCCACATCCAGCGGGGGTTGTCTACTTTATAGTTTGCCGTCGCGAAGTGACCGTGCCAGAACAGCGTCATCTTTTCTTCGAGAGGGCGCTGCGAGTGGGCCATGCGGTAGACCCACCAGTTGCGGACGCTGTCGATGTTGTCGAAATCGACGTAGTCGCCGCTGATGCCCTGCAGGACCGAGTCGAGCGTGTCCGGGGTCCGCTCCGGGTGCAGAAGCGCGTCGGTTGTCCCGGCGACGCCGAGTTTGGCGTAGGCGGTCCATTCGCCGGGGCGCGCGCCGAAGCCGGCCCGTCGCAGCAGGTGCGCCAGGCGGCGCGATTGATCCGTTGGCAGCGTCATTGCGGAACTCTCCTGGCCGAGCGTTAGGCGGCCCTCTCCCGCAAGCGGGCGAGGGTTGAAGAATGTGCTTCTCCGGTCCCCCGTGTGCGGAATGGGAAACGAGGCAGTGCTTCTCTTTAACCC
>CAXUCQ010000419.1:0-3256 GCA_964249295.1 uncultured Armatimonadales bacterium
GTGCGAGCGCCGGGCATAGGGCAGCCAAGGACCGCCGCCGTGGGCGTGCGGGACGCGGCGCCCGAGCGCCGCCAGGGGCGCGGCGGACCAGCGCATCAGGCGCAGCGCCGTCAGGCCGAAGCGCGGCGACAGGGGCCACCGGGCGCGGGACGGGAAGTGCGCCGGCTCCAGGGCGGCATCGGCCAGGACCAGGCGCCGGACCCGCGCCGGGAAGTCGCAGGCCACCTGGGCCGCCATATTCCCGCCCAGCGAGTGGCCGACCAGCGTGACGGATGGGAGCGCGAGGCGTCGACAGACGGCGTCGACCCAGCGGGCGAAGTCCGACATGGTCAAGCAGTCCGGCGTTAGCGGCGTGCCGCCGACGCCGGGAAGATCGAGGGCGAGGCACCGACACTCGCGGCCCAGGTGCCGCAGCGTGTTCCACCAGAGTTCCTTGCTGCCGCCCCAGCCGTGCAGGAACAGCAGCGTCTCGGGCGCGTCCGCCGGCCCGGTGACCAGGCCGCCGACGCCGGGCAGGTCTAACGGCTCAGGATCGGTCACCGCCACCACCGCCGGAAGTCAGGAACGACGCGCCGCCGGCGTTGTCGTAGCCCTGGGTGTCGTAGCCCGGCCCGCTGCCGCCCAGGAACGAGCCGCCCCCAGCGTTGTCATATCCCTGACTACCATAATCGCCGAAGCCGGTGCCGGCAACCCGGTCCTGCTGCTGGGCGTCGTAGTAGCCGCGATAATAATCGTTGTCCGGGCTGAAGGCGAAGGGGCTGCCGTACCCGTAGCCGCCGTAGCCGAACCCGCCATACCCGTAGCCGCGCGGGGCGAACAGGTCGCCGAGCAGCTCCGCGCCGACCAGCCCGGCGACCGCGCCGCCGCCGAAGCCGCCCCACCCCTGGTTCTGGTACGGCCAGTAGTCCCGGTACGGGTCGTAGCTGTTGTACTCGTACCAGGGGACGTACTGGCCGTTGACGTTGAAGGCGCGCACCTGCGGCATCCGGCCCTGGCGCAGTTCCTCGGCCTCGGCGGGCGTGGCGAGCACCTGACGGCTCTGGCCGTTGACGGTGATCGTCACTGGGACGAGCGAGCCGAGCGGCGCGGGCTGTGACGAGAAGAACGACACGCCGCGCCGGTCCTGCGGCACCGCCTGGACCTGCTGCTCGTTCTCGGGCAGCGGCTGGGGCCGCACGGCGTCGTCGCCGGGGATGTTGCCCGTGCCGCCCGTCGCGCGGTCCAGGTAGCGCCGCGCCTGCTGCACGTCGGACTGCGCCCCCTGGAGCAGCCCCTGCGCCCGCTGGATGTCACTGACCTCCGTCGCGCGGTCCAGAATCTTGGCGGCCTGTTCGTACTTGGCGTCGGCGGCCTGCCGGAATGCCCGCACCTGGTCCGAGTCCGGGTTGTTCTTGGGCAGCACGTCGGCGTAGCCGTCGATGTATTCGATGCCGCTCAAGACGTTCGCGCGCAGGGCATCCACGGGCTGGCGCGAAACGGCGATCTGCTGTTTCCGCTTGCGGGACGCGGAGGCGAGCAGCACGGCGATGGCGACCACGGCGAGCAGAAAGATGATCCAGAGCACGGCGGAACTCCTGTATTCGTGTCCATTGATGTCCCCGGCGACGGCCTGCACCAGAGCCGCCGTGCCGGCGGTCGGGTCGGCGGCGACCTGCGGCGCGTACTGCTGGGCGATCCGGGCGTTCTCCTGGTCACTCAGCCCCGTCGTGGCGACGGCGACGCCCTGGGTCGGCCCGCCCAGGATATCGACGACCAGGCCGTTCTTCCCAAGTCCGAGATCACGGTGCAGGGCGCCCGCGTACTGCGGGACGGAGCGGAAGCCGGGCGGCAGCGACGCCAGGACGGCGATTTTCATCTGCGTGTGCGGGTTGTCCTGCGCCTGCTGCGCCGCCTGCAGCAACTGCGGCTGGCCGATGCCCGCCAGGCGCGGATCGACGTACACGTTGCTCGTGGTGAGCGTCTGGAACGCCGGGTCACGCTCGGATGGGGCCTGTCGGCTCACAGCCGCCGTCTGACCGGCGCCGGAAACAGAGGACTGGCCGCTGACGCGCGCGACGGCCTTCTGGAACGTCTGCGGCGACGACGCGAACGACAGCGAAGGGTCGATCTGCTGCGCACGGCTGTAGGCGGCCAGGGCCGGGCCGCTCTGGCGGAGTTTGTGGTAGGCGTTGCCGAGTTTGTAATAAGCCTTCGCCTGTTCGACGCCCTCGGTCTGGCCCGCCGCCTGACGGTAGCTCGCGGCGGCCTGTGCGAACTGCCCCGCCTGATACTGGGTGTTCCCCGCGTCGAGCGGCCCGGCGTGCGCCGCCCCGGCCAGCGCCAGGCAGACCAGCAGGGCCAACGCGCCCGGCGTCCGTGCTCCTGTCCTTCGTGTCATCGTGATCGCGTCCTCCGAGGCATGAGACACCCCGAGGCGCCCCCAAGTTGCATCCCATCACGCCCCGTCTCACCCAATGTCCTGGGTATAATACCCGCATGGCGACACTCGGCGAGGTTCTGGACTTTTTACGGCACATCGCGCCCGAAGGATCGGCGCTGCCGAATGACCCGGTGGGCCTGCTCATCGGCGGCCACGCAGACACGGAAGTCCTGAAAGTAGGCGTCTGCCTGGACGCGACGCCGGAAGCCGCACAGCGGGCCGTCACGTCCCAGGCCGCGCTGCTGGTCGCCCACCACCCGCTGATCTACCACCCGCTCAAGCGATTGGACATGGTCGCAGACCCGACCGCCCAGGCCGTCACGGCGCTGGTCAAGGCCGACATCGCCCTGTACGCGATGCACACGAACTGGGACCGGGCGGAGGGCGGCATCAACGACACGCTCGCCGGTCTGCTCGGCCTGCGGGGCGCGCGGCGACTCGGGGAACACGGCGAACAGGCCCTGCCGCGCATCGGCGACCTAGAATCGCCGCAGCCCTTGGCGGACTTCGCCCGGCACGTCTCGGCTGCCCTGTCCTGCAGCGGGACAAGCGCCCTGCGCGTCAACGCCGTGGACCCGGCGCGCGCGATCGCGCGCGTCGCCGTCTGCGGCGGGGCGGGGGCGTCCATGGCGGACGCCGTGCGGGCGATGCACGAGGCGCTGCTGGCGATCGGCATCAGTCACCGAGAGGCGGCCTAACATGAATCCTGATCTCGAAATCGCTCGAGCGGCAACGCTACGCCCAATCCAGGAGATTGCCGGCAAGCTTGGCATTCCTGGTGATGCAGTGGAGCCTTACGGGCGACATAAGGCCAAAATCGGGTTGGATTTCATCAAC
>CAXUCQ010000420.1:0-3246 GCA_964249295.1 uncultured Armatimonadales bacterium
GTCGCCCTGCGGGCGCTGCGCCGGTGGATGAACGCCCCGCGCCTCGCCGCCGAGGCCGCCCGGCAGCCCGCCCGCGTGCTGCGCCGCATCCTCGCCGGGCGCACGGTCCGGCAGGTCGGCTGGAAGGACGGACTGGACCTGCTGCGCCACGCCGCCCACGCCGCGAGACTGCCCGCCCCGGCGGATCTGGAGGACGCCGCGCGCCGGTTCGTCATCCTCGGCAGCGACGGACACGCGATCCTCGTGGACCCCCCAGGGCTGTTCAACGACGTGATCGCCTCCCTGCGCGCCCAGGGCCGCGTCGTGCTGCACAACGTCCTCGACCCGATCCGCGCCGCCCCCGGCACCGTCCCGCTGGTGTGCTCCTACGAGGAGTTCCTCGGCCTGCGCCGGTCGGGCGTGCCGTTCGTCGGCTGGCGCAGCGGCCTGTGCGACCTCGCGGCGGCGGCCCCGGCCCCCATGGCCGTGGTCTACCCGCAGACGCTCGCCACCTGCACGCCCCTGAAGCACCTGACGACCCGGACGCCGCTCGAACTGTTCGGCTTCGCGGCCATGAACGTCGCCGCCGACTGCGCGGACCTGGTCTGCGACCGCGCCGGGCGTGTGGACCTGGGCGCGCTGGCGGCGGTGCTGGACCGGGACCCGCCCGCGAATCGGTAAGGCGCGCACCGGGAAGGCGATGGGGCCAGGGCCGGGTATACTATCCGGGAGTTTTCAAGCCCGGCGGGAGCGCGGGCGGGTGAAGGAACGACAAGGAACGACATGGAAATCTCGCCCTCAACGGACGCCGACGCGGCGGGGCCGGCGGACGGCGCGGGCGTCGACCCGGCAGGCCTGCACCGGCAGTTCGCCCTGCCGGGTCGACGCCCGGACGATGATCGCCAACACCCAGGCGACCGCCGGGCGGCCCGAACACGTCGCCCGGCCCTCGCCGCGCATCACCGAATGGGGCGACAGCAGGCCGGGCCGCGCCGCCTGGCTGGCCCGGCAGGTGCGGGACGGCCTCTGGGCCGCGCGCGCCATCGCCCGCTACGGCGTGCCGCGCGAGATGTTCTGCTACATGGGCGGCATCGGCGACGAAGTCCTGATGACGGCCGTCTTCCGCGAGCGGGTCAAGCGCGGCCTGCCGCCCGCCGTCATGATCACCCGCTACGGCGAGCTGTTCGCGAACAACCCCGACGTGGCCCGCGCCCTGCCCAACGACTGGCGGTTCATGAAGATCGCCCGCGTGTTCCGCGCCCACGTCCGCAACCCGTCTACACCTACGAGGACATGGTCGAGACGGACGTCCACGTCGCGCCCTCCTACCCGATCATCGCCCGGATGTGCAAGGTGTCGGGCCTCGCCGGCCCCATCGACCTCCGCCCCTACGTCCACCTGACCGACGCCGAAAAAGCGGCGGGGCGGGTCGCCGGGCGGCAGGTGGCGATCGTCAGCGCCGGACTGTCGGCCAAGTACAGCATGGGCAACAAGCAGTGGTACCCCGAGCGCTTCCAGGCCGTCGTGGACGCCCTCAAGGACCGTTTCGACTTCGTACAGCTCGGCGCCCCCTCTTACCCCGCCCTCGACGGCGTCCTCGACCTGCGCGGCAGGACCACGCTGCGCGAGTCGGCGGCCGTCCTGCAGCAGTCGCTGCTGCACATCTCCCACGTCGGCATGACCATGCACCTGGCCCGCGCCGTCGATTGCCGCTCGGTCATCCTCTACGGCGGTCGCGAACACCCGTACCAGACCGGCTACGTCGCCAACGAGAACCTGTACACGCCGCTGCCCTGCGCCCCGTGCTGGAAGATGAACTCCTGTGACTTCGACCGCGAGTGCATGCGCCGCATCAGCGCCGGGATGGTCTCGGAGGCCGTCCTGCGTCAGAGCGAACGATGCGGGACTCCGCTGCCCACGGACACCTACACGATTGTCGAACGCAGCTATGCGTGACGCGCTGGCAAAAGCCGCCTGGGCCGTGGGGACGCTGGCGCGCGGCGGCCTGCCCGACACCCTGTTCGCCTACGGCGCGGGCATCGGCGACGACCTGCTGCTGACCGCCGTGTTCCGCGAGCGGGCGGGGCGCGGCCTGCCGCCCGCCCACGTGATGAGCCGCTACCCCGCGCTGTTCGCGGGAAATCCCGACGTGGCCCGCGTCTGGCCCTTCGACCCCCGGCTCATCCCGCTGATGTCCCGGCTGGGCCGCCCCGTCATCCTGCCCTTCTACGGCGCGGAGCGCGACGAAGCCGCCGACCGGACGGTCCCGCCGTCCTGCCACATCATCGGGCGGATGTGCGAACTGTCGGGCGTGACGGGCGCGGTGTCGCTGCGCCCGTACCTGCACCTGACCGAGGCGGAGCGGGCGGCGGGGCGGCTGTCGGCGCGGCAGGTGGCGATCCAGAGCGCGGGGCTGGCCGCCCGGTTCCCGATGCGCAACAAGCAGTGGGGCGCCGACAGGTTCCAGGCCGCCTGCGACGCGCTCGCGGGCGACTTCGACCTGGTGCAGGTCGGCGACCCGTCCGACCCGCCGCTGTCGGGCGCGCGGGACCTGCGGGGCCGCACGGGCCTGCGCGGGACGGCGGCGCTGCTGGCCGGGTCGCTGTGCTTCGTGGGGCAGGTGGGGTTCCCGATGCACCTGGCGCGCGCGGTGGGCTGCCGGAGCGTGATCGTGTACGGCGGGCGGGAGCGCCCGGACCAGACGGGGTACGTGGCGAACGAGAACCTGTACACGCCGCTTGCGTGCGCCCCGTGCTGGCGGGAGAACGCCTGCGACTTCGGGCGCGCGTGCCTGTCGGCGGTCACGCCCGCGCACGTCGCCGGCGCCGCCCGGCGCCAGGCCGAGCGCGCCCGCGCCGGAGAACCTCTGACCACGGAGACCTACGACATTGCCGAGCGTTGAACAGATCGGGCGCAAGCTGAGCAAGTACGCCCACGGCCTGGGCGGGCTGGCGCGCGGCGGCCTGCCGGACACGCTGTACTACTACGGCGCGGGCATCGGCGACGACCTGCTGCTGACCGCCGTGTTCCGCGAATTGTGCCGGCGCGGCGCGGCGCCCGTCACTGTGGTCACCGCCTACCCGGCGCTGTTCGAGGGCAGCCCCGACGTGGCCCGCGCGCTGACCCTGGGCCGCCGCTTCGTGGACCTGGCCGCTCGGCTGGGCCGCGAGGTGGTGATCCCCAACTACAACGTGGAGCGACACCCCGAAGAGGACCGGACGGTCCCGCCGTCCTGCCACATCATCGGGCGGATGTGCGAACTGTCGG
>CAXUCQ010000421.1:0-2913 GCA_964249295.1 uncultured Armatimonadales bacterium
GGAGCGCCGGGCGCAGGACCGGGCGCTGCGGGCGGCGATCGAGACGCTGCCGGAGAAGCAGCGGACGGTGATCCTGCTGCACTATTTCGAAGACTGTTCGTGCGAGGAGATGGCGCAGATGGCGGGCGTGTCGGTGGGGACGGTGTGGTCGCGCCTGCACTACGGGTGCCGGAAACTGCGCGAACAACTGCGCTGGCTGGAGCGGGAGTCATGAACCTTTGGCGGCGACGTTACCGGGCGTGGATCGTCCCCTACGCGGAAGGAACGCTGGACGCGCGGCGTGCGGCGACGCTGGAAGCGTGGCTGGCGCACGACCCCGTTCTGGCGGCGGAAGCGGAGGCGGAGCGGCGGATCGTGGCGCGTCTGCGGGACGCGGCGCAGGGCGTGGGAATGGCGCCGGGGGACAAGGACCTGTGGCCGGGAATCGCGGCGCGCCTGGAGCCGCGCCGCAGCCTGGTCCGGCCCCTGCTCCTGGTCGGCGGCCTGAGCGCTGCGGCGACGAGTCTGGCCTGGGCGACGCTGTGGGGGCCGTTGGGCCATCCCGCGCCGGCCCCGCGCGTCGTGGTGGTGGCAAGTGGCGGCATCCCGGACGTGATCGTGGTCGGGCCGCCGTCGGCGCGGCGGCACGGGCATCCAGGGCGTCGGCCCCGTCACGGCGCCGGACACGGATCGAAAGCGCCCGCCGTGGTTCACGCCAAGCCAGGAGGGCCGCCGGACAGCGGGCCGGGCGGGCCGCAGGACGACCGCCTGCTCGCCCGCAGCGAGGCCGCTCCTGTGGGGGAGAGCCGTGACGATGCTCCGACGGCGCCGCAGTTTGCGCCGGGTGATGCGTCACGCTTCCACCTGGCGGCGAGTGTACACCCCGTCGGACACAACGCGGCGCGGACTGCTGCGCCGGCGGCTTCGGACGACGTTTCGGTGTCCGGTAACGCAGACGCTCCCGGTCACGACGACGCCCCGGCGAACACCGGCGACGGCTCGGCCCCCGCGCAAGATGGCGTCACCGACACGGCGACAGAAGCAGTACCGGGACAGCAGGCGTCGAAGCGCCTGCTACTGACACGGCGATCGCAGCGGCATCGTCGGCGTCATGCCCATCGCGCGCATCCGGCACGGACCGAGGCGGACGATCAGGCACCGGCGGAGGAGCCCGACGCGACGACTGCTGCCGGAGGGGCGGACGCGCGCACACAGGCCGGGAGAAAGCCCGTCGAGTGACGGGATCGCTCAGGTCCGGTCAGGTCAGATCTTCCGGTCGGCCCATCCGCAGGTCGCCGGGACCGGCGGAGACTCGTTCCAGCGTTTCCGCTTTCTCCTGCTCGGGGGCGCGGCTGTCGGACAGGTCGCCCAGGGAGACGATGCCGATCAAGCGCCCGTTCTCGACCACGGGGAGGCGGCGGATCTGCTGCTGCGACATCAGCAGCATGGCCTGCTGCAGCGTCGTGTCTTTGCCGATGGTGTCCGGGTTGCGCGTCATGCACTTCTCGACGGGCGTGTCCGCGTCCCGCCCGTCGGCCACGGCCTTGACGGCGATGTCGCGGTCGGTGACGATGCCGACCAGGACGCCCATGCCGTCCACGATGGGCAGCACGCCGACGTCCTCGTCGCGCATGATCTGTGCGGCCTTGCGAATGCTCCCCTCGGGTGACAGGCTCTTCGGATAAGCCGTCATCACCTCCGCCACGGTCCTGATCATAGTCGAGTCCTCCAGTGTGCTTGTACCCATCGCCCCGGCCCGGTCAAGCCGAAAGCCGGTGACTTCGCCGGCTTTGCGGCGGCGGGGTGCGGGCGGGCGCGATTCGTGATACAATGCCTGTGTTCAACTCCATCTCGAAAAGGAACCGTCAAGATGCACCTCCGTAAACTCGCCCCGGCGTTCGCGCTGCTCGCCGCGATGTTCGCACTCACAACTGGGGCGCGGGCAAACCCCGGCAACGAGACGATCGCGACGGCGTCGCCGCTTTCCTGGTCGGGCGCGCTGCTGCCCAACTACGGCAGCACGTCCGGGGTGATCCTGCCGTATGACGTGGATTTCTATGTGTTCCAGGTTTATCAGGGCGGGCTCGTGGATTTCGATCTGCCGGGCGGCAGCAGCTTCAGCCTGATGTCGCCGCGCATCGACGTGTTCGACCCGGCCGGCGGGCAGATCAGCGGAGTCGACGGGCGGTCCCTGGCGCTGTTCCTCGACCCCGGCGTTTACTACCCGCGCATCAGCAGCAGCTCTAACGGGCTGGGCGCGTACAACTTCACGGTCGTCGGCGACTCGCCCTACGGGAACGGGTCAGCCCAGATCGGCCCCGTGCAGGCAGCCGTGCCGGAAGCCGGCAGTCTGCCCTTGCTCGCCGTCGGCGGCCTGGCTCTGGGCGCTGTCGCCGCGCGTCGCCGCCGGCTGGGCTAATCGAACAGGGCTTCGACGAAGTCGCGGGGGTCGAAGATCTCGATGTCGCCGGGCTTCTCGCCCGTCCCGATCATCTTGATGGGGACGCCGAGTTCGTCTTTGATGGTGACGACGATGCCGCCGCGCGCCGTGCCGTCGAGCTTGGCGAGAATCAGGCCCGAAATGGCGACGGCGCCCTTGAACTCCTTGGCCTGGTTGATGGCGTTCTGGCCGGTCGTGGCGTCGAGCACGAGCAGGGTCTCGTCGGCGGGACGTCCGTCGCGCTCGCGCATGACGACGCGGTTGATCTTTTTCAGTTCCTCCATCAGATGCGCCTTGTTGTGCAGGCGGCCCGCCGTGTCGATGAGCAGGTAGTCGGCCCCGCGCGACTTGGCGGCCTGCATGGCGTCGAAGACCACGCTGGCGGGGTCGGCGTTGGGCCTGCCCTTGACGACCTCGACGCCGATGCGCTCCCCCCACAGGGCGAGCTGCTCCGTGGCGGCGGCGCGGAACGTGTCCCCGGCGGCCAATATCAC
>CAXUCQ010000421.1:3037-3245 GCA_964249295.1 uncultured Armatimonadales bacterium
GGTCGTCTTGCCGACGCCGTTGACGCCGACGATCAGAAAGACCGTGGGCGGATGGGGCGCGACGTTGACGGGCGACGCGCTGCCGCCGGCGAGCAGGGTGTCGGTGAGGAATTGCTTGAGCCGGTCCTGCACGTCCGCCGACGTCTTCATGCGCTCGTCTTTGGCGGCGGCGCGCAGGTCTTCGATCAGGCGCAGGGTCGTGTGGACG
>CAXUCQ010000422.1:0-1806 GCA_964249295.1 uncultured Armatimonadales bacterium
GCTGGAGGGAGCGGGCGTAGCGGGCCTGCGGGCGCACCTGGCGGTACAAGCGCGGGACGGTCTCGATGTTGTGGTTGAAGACGTGCGGCTTCGCGTCTATGACGATCTGGATGTTGGCTTTGTTCCCCAGAAAGTCCGGCGTCAGCACCTCGATGATCGTGCTCGGCAGCAGCGTCCGCAGCCAGCCGATGGTCTGGGCGAAGTGGTGCGCCCCGCCGTCGGCCAGCTCGTCGCGGTTGACGCTGGTCACGACGGTGTGCTTCAGGCCCAGCAGGGCCGCGCTCTCGGCCACCCGGCGCGGCTCATCGGGGTCGAGCGGCCCGCCCTTGCCGGTCTTGACCGCGCAGAAGCGGCACGAGCGTGTGCAGGTGTCGCCCAGGATCATGAACGTCGCCGTTTTCTTGCTCCAGCACTCGCCCAGGTTCGGGCAGCGGGCCTCCTCGCCGACCGTCACGAGCTTGTTGCCGCGCATCAAGGACTCGACTTCTTCAATCCCCTGCCGCTTGGGCAGCTTGATCGTCAGCCATTCGGGGATGCGCCGGGCGACCACGCGCCCGCCGCCCGCCCCCACGTCCGGCGGGGCCGGCACAGAGACCAAGGCTTTGGGGAGAACGTCGAGTTGGATCAGGTCAGTCATACGATGCACACTTTCTCCCCGACATTATAGCCGGGCGCGAGTGGCAAAGTCAACGGAGAGTGGTGTACACGGGGAACGGTGACAGGATGGCGGCGGGGAGATGGCCGTAGGGGCGACCCGCTGGATCGGCCGGCAGAGCACCCGTGGCCTGCGTCTCCGGCTTGATACTGCTCCACAGGTCGGCGGGGACAAACCGGGAAAGATGGCCGACGTTGCTGGGCGCCACGATCAGGTCGCTGGCGGGAACACCGAGCGTCAAGGCTTGGGCGGCGAGGATCACATCGATGGCCAACTTTTTCGGGTCGCCCGTGGCAAGGCCGCTCTGCCGCGACTGCGACCAGAGGTCGGCGGCGAGAAGCATGGCGGCGGAGTTGATGGGCAGGAAGCGGAGGGTGGCTTTCAAAACATCGAGGTTGCTTACGCCCGTGTTCTTTTTCGCCCGCAGTAGCTCGCGGCGAACCTCGTAGTCTATAACTTCGGGGATGTAAATCTCATGTCCGGCGGTCTGGCAAGCGGCGGCCCATGTGACAATGCTGACATCCGGCGTCGGCTGCGACAGAGCACCCAACGGGTAGGAGTCCAGCAGGATATGAAGCGTCACGGAAAGAGGGGCCTTTCCCCACTCTCGATCCGATTCCGGTTCAGATTTTCCATGAACTCGTTGAGTTCGGCATCAGCCTTGCGGATTTCTTCGGGGTCGGTTGGGGCGGCGGCCAGCCAGGACTCCAGCAGAGCGATGGCTGCGTCATTCTTCGCTGACACCTTTGGCGCGGATGCCGGTTCATAGACGCTGACTTCCGGCACGGCATCAGGGGCGATCTCGCCGCGATGGCTCATCAACTCATCCCAGGTGCCACGGTAAGTTCTAGTGGGCGGGGCATCAGTAGCCTTCCTCTTCCAGATACGCCGTGAGCAGGTCGATCAGCACTTGGCGGAGGGTGATGTTGCCGTGGTCGAGGCAGTAGCGCTTGGCGCGGTGGAACAGGGCCGGGGGCATGTCGGCGGAGACCTTCGCGCCGCTGGGATGCAGGGTCTTGTGGGACAGCGTCTCGTGAATCTGCGCGAAAAACTGTTCGGCCTTGACGGCTTCGGGACTGGGCGGCGCAGGCGGGGCCACGGGTTCAGGCGCTTGGACGACGGCGACGAGGGTCGGCGCGTGGTGGCCGTTC
>CAXUCQ010000422.1:1816-3226 GCA_964249295.1 uncultured Armatimonadales bacterium
CTTCCGCAGGGACAGGGTCAGGAGGCGCCGCATGGTAGCCGTTGCCGTTCGAGGCAACGACGGGCGCGGGGGCAAGGGCATGAGCGGCGAGCGCGGGCGGCGGACTCGGTGGAGCGGCGAGCGCGGCGTCAGAAGCCGTCTCGGGGGCGCGGCTCGACTGCTCCTTCTGTTTCTGCTCCTTCAGGCTGGCCTGGCGCAGTTCGGCGAGAGTGGTCATGGCGGGTGCGTCTCCTGGCAATCTTCCCTATGTTACCCCGTTCGGCCCGGCGTGGCCTATTTGCGGCCTTCTTTGATCTGGACGGGCCATTTTTTCTCGCGGCTCATCTCGGACAGCGTCCGCGCCACCAGCGCCGGCGTGATGACCCGCTGGTCGCGGACGTAGCCGTTGACGAACAGCGCGTCGCACAGCACGCAGATGTCGCGCGGGACGCCCTTGGTGATGGCGAAAGCGTCCGCCAGCGCCTGCTCCTCGAAGTAGCCCTCGATCGGTCCGCCCCCGGCTGTTTGGAGGCGGAAGGCGATCATGTCCCGCATCTCGTCGAGCGACAGCGGGTCCAGATGGCCGACCACGGCGATGCGCGAGCGGAAGGCGTCATGCCGCTCCAGCTTCTTGGGCAGGTTGTCCTGGGCGAGCATGACGACCGTGATCAGCTTGGTGCTGGCGGTCTGGAAGTTGGAGAGGTCGCTGATCGTGTCGATCACGCGCGAGGCCAGGTTCTGCCCCTCGTCGAGCAGCAGGATCGGGTGACGCCCGGCGCCGTACTCGTCCAGCAGGAACCGCTCGAACACGCCCCGGTTCTGGACTTCGGTGCGCTTGGCCGGGATGCCGAAGCCTTCCAGGATGAGGCGCAGAAACTGCGCCGGGGTGCGGACGACCGCGCCGGGCAGGAACGCGACCGTCTTGGCCGGGTCCTCCTCCCACGTCATCTGCAGCCGGTTCGACACAGTCGTCTTGCCGACTCCCACGGGTCCGGTCAGCACGGCCAGGCCGCGCTTGCCGTCGGCGGCGTAGCGCATCTTGGCGACGGCGATCTTGTGCTCGGCGCTCGGGTAGGCGAACCGGGGGTCGGGCTGGACCGAGAACGGCGTCTCGCGCAGCCCGTAAAACTCTTCGTACATGGGAAGCCCTCGTTTGGCGGTGTGCGGCAGGACCGGACTGCTTATTATAGAGGATATTCGCCGCGAAAGCAAGCGTTTCCCGAAAAGCGAACCCGCCCCCGACATCCATGGCGGGGGCGGGTCCTTCACGCGGCGGGGGCGGATTCTTGCGGCGGGTCGTTCATCGGCCCGGCAGCAGGGTCTGCCTCTGCGGCGCCTGGCGAGGCAGCGTCTGGCGATACAGGGCGTCGAGCTGCGAGGGCGTGACCGGGACGTACTCCGGCCCGAGCTGATCCAGCATCTGCTTCAAGC
>CAXUCQ010000423.1:0-3220 GCA_964249295.1 uncultured Armatimonadales bacterium
GTAATAGCCCTGCTTTTGTTCGTGCGGAAGGTTAGACCGGTAACAGGGTCGCAGGTGTGTAGTACAGGAAGGCGAGACGGTGCGCTGTACGGCTTCCAACGGCGTCTGTTCCTGGTCGCTTGAGGAAGAGTGACGGCCTGAGAGTTGTTAGCCCTGCCCCATCGCTTAGGGCTAGGCTTTTTCCGCGAGCGGGAAATGTTCTGAGGGCATAGCTACACGCCATAGGCGCATCATAATCAGATGATTAGATTCGCGCCTGTGCTTCGGAGCAAGTCAAAAATAGTGATGTGGGGTACACTAAATTGGTGGCAGACTACCGGGATTTTGACTTTGTTCTTTTGGTTGAGGGGAACAGAAGTCTCGTGGGTGACAACAGTATGTCCATTTGCTAGGGCATACGCTATAAGAAACGGGTCTGCCCCTCTCAGGAACTCCGCCACGACCGCCTGCTTGAAACCTGCACTATTGACCCAGGCTACAATGTCCGTGTACTTTTGTAGCGTGGCAGTGTCAACTGGCAGAAAAAAACTGTCGTCCTTTGTTGCCGCCCAAGCCGCTAGTTCATCACGTCCGCCTGTCAATTCATCTTTTATCTTGTCGATGCTGAACAAAACACCTGACGCATTCTGCTGATCTATCCATTGCCAAAAACCAGGACAAAAATCAAACGGGTAGAAAGTGTTTTTGGCCTGTATAAAGCAGTTTGCATCTACAAGGTGAGCCATCAGACAGTGGCCCCCATAGAAGCAGCGAACTTGCGCAAAGTATCAGAGTTGCTTACTCCCAAAAACCGGAAAGCGTCCCGGTAAAGCGTCGCACCCTCAAGCGTACTTTCCACGAGTGCTGCCGAAAACCGTTTACCAAGTCTTGTTCGGAGTGTATGGTAAAAGTTTCCACCGCCTGTATCATTAGACTTCTGACTCAATTGGCTCAATTGTACTAGTTCATCAGTATACAGGCGACTGAACTCTTCACGATCTAGGTAAGTAGCATCGTGCAGGCGGCGCAGAATAACTAACGAACTTACTTTGAAGTAACGTCCAAGACGGGTCACTTGATCGGAGGCCGCTTGTGTGGCATCCCATTGAGTCCTAAGTTCCTCCAAAGGAACAAGTAGTTCAGCGGCTACTGCATTACAGAAACGCTCGGTAGCGATATCCGGCGAGTAAGTCTGGTTCAGATTAGTGACACCAGACACCCCTAACCATATGTGGACGAGTTCATGAGCAAGGGTAAATAGCTGTGCCGCTTTAGAGTCCCTACTATTGATGAATATCAGAGGGGCATACGTATCCGACAAAGCAAAGCCACGGAATTCACTAACGGACAAAGGGCGATGCCCATTGTTACCGACGACGCCACTTCGCATGACGAGTACACCTGTGTCCTCGACAGCGTCTATCCGTCTCGACAGCAGGGCTTCCCACGAACCCGCCATAGCCCTTAACTCTGCGCTCCAGTTCACGACAGATCGGATGCGTCCCGCGGAGTCTACAATATCACTCTCGAGTGTAAGGCTCTTGACGAACGTTAGTGGTTCGCCGCCGACACTACGAAGATAATCCCGATACCAGTCTTGACGCCGTAATGCGTCGTTGACTGTATCCAACAGATCAGGAGAAGATCGAGCTATGTTCTGCGTTTGGACAGTTCTGAAGTCACTAACAGGCAACTCTTCCACAGGTGGATTAGGCAGGAATAGATAGCCAATCGGAGTGTGGGTAACATTCGCCAACTTCTCCATTTGCGATAAAGTTAGCTCGCCAGACTGTTCCCACTTAACGATTTTATCTTCTGTTACTCCGATCTTTTGAGCAAGATCAAACGTGCTTAGGCCTGCGCGATCACGCGCCCATTGCAGGCATTCAGGGTTTAAGTTTGTCTTTACTGAAGTCATACTATCTGACATTGAACCATACTGACCGTGCTTTGGACACGACAAAGGCCCAATGATGTAATCTTACCACGGTTGGAATCATTATGACATATATGATCAGGGCAAACAAGTGTTTGCTAAAACTAACTGGTGAGTTAAAACTTCAAAGAGTTCCTGCGCTAATGACGCGTTAAGAGGCCCGCAGGCGGATGCATTTCCCTGAGGGCAGTTCTGAGCCGCGCCGGGCCGGTGCGCCTCCCTGCTAGATCAGCGGCAGGAATGACCCCTTCCGCCGACGAACCTAGCCGACGTATGAAAACGAACGTCTTCTACTTCGGCGACAACCTCACCGTCCCGCGCGAAACGGATACACGGCGGAAGCGTTGACCTGATGCATAACGATCTGCTTTACGGGAACCGAGGTATGATTTCCCGGAACAGGAACCTGCTTTATGACCCTGATTGTCTCGCCCGAAACGGAAGCCCGCCTCCATTTGGTCGCCGCCCAGCGCGGGCTTGCGCCCGAAGCGGCGTTGGACAGTTTGCTTGATGAGGCGCTTGACGATGGGACGCACGAGGCTCCCCCGTCGGCAGCCGGGGGCCGCCCGATACCGGTCTATGACCCGGCGGCCCTGGTCGCTGTCCTCGACTCCTTCAACGAAGGGGATGCCGAGGAGCAGCGCCAGACGCTGGAGTATCTGCAGACCGCAATTGATCGGGACCGCCCCGGCCAGAGGCGTATCTTTGGGGAGGGCGTCAATCCGATGCCGCCACTCGACGAGGGCGCGTGATCGTTCTGCTGGACAGCGGACCGCTCGGCTTGGTGACAAACCCCAAAGGCAATGCGGAGGCACTGGCTTGTCAGGCGTGGCTACGCAGCCTGTCACTTGCGGGGCATATGGCCGTGGTCCCCGAGATCATCGACTACGAACATCGCCGTGAGCTTCTCCTGGCGGGGCTGACGGCGGCTCTCGCGCGGCTCGACTCCTTCAAAGCGATTCGCGCGTACCTCCCCGTCTCGGAAGCGGCCTACCTGCAGGCGGCTCAGTTCTGGGCGACGGCCCGGCGGCAGGGGATGCCGTCGGCAGACAGACTCGCCCTGGATGCCGACGTGATCCTCTGCGCGCAGGCGGCGACCCTCTCCCCAGCGGCATTGCAGCGACCGCCCCAAGGGGCCGTCGTCATCGCGACGACCAACCTCGGTCACCTGACCCGATTCGCGGACGCCCGTCTTTGGCAAAACATCCCCTGACAGCGGCTACGGCAGGAACGGATGGGCCGTGACGGTCCGGCCGTCGCTCTCGAACGTGATCGCCCCGTTCCGGTCGGTGCGGAAGGTCTGGA
>CAXUCQ010000424.1:0-3212 GCA_964249295.1 uncultured Armatimonadales bacterium
GTACGGCCCTGCAACCGTCCCACGCCGAGGTCGGCGCGGAAGCGCCCGACGCGATGCTGACCGATACCGAGGGGGACCATCTGCTGCTGTCCGACCTGTGGCGGCGCCGGCCCATCCTGCTGGTCTTCCTGCGGCACCTAGGCTGCACGTTCTGCCGGGAGCAGGTCGCGCAGTTGCGCCGCGACCATGCCGCGTTCCAGGCGCTCGGCGTGGAGATCGTCTGCGTGGCCCAGGGGGACGCGAGGACGGGCAAGGCGTTCTCCGTCTTTTTCGGCCTGCCCTTCCCGCTGCTGCTGACCGGCGACGACGCGGCGCCGTTCCACGCCTACGGATTGGGGCGCGGCACGGCGGGCCAGTTGTTCGGCCTGCCGTCGCTGACGCGCGGCCTGGCAGCCACCCTGCGCGGACACTGGGCGGGCCGGCTCGTCGGCGACGGCCATCAGATGCCGGGCGTCTTCCTCGTTGACAGGGCGGGCGTCGTCCGTTACGCCCGCCGGCACCGCAACGCCGCCGACAACCCCGACACGGAGGAGCTGCTGTCGGCGGCACGATCACTCGAGAGGGCTTTTTGACAATGAGAAAATCAGCAACGATCATCACGGCAGGCCTTGGCGTCTGCCTCGCGCTCGCCGGGGTGGACGTCAGCCCGGCGGCCCCAATGCACGCCCCCAAGACCGGCGCGATGGGCGCTAATCTCGTCACGCAGGGCAAAGCACTGGCCGCCACCGACCGCTGCAACACCTGTCACGGCGCGGCCTACGCCGGCAAGCAGGGCTTCTCCCCCAGCCTGCACCCCAGCGGCGTCCTGCGCGAGTACAACGTCAAGACGTGGGACCGCGTTTTGGATGTCGGCATCACCAACGACGGCGGCCACGTCAAGTCCCCCATGCCGGTCTACCACCTCAAGGCGGCCCAGAGCAACGCCTTGTACGCTTATTTCAAGACGCTGAAGTAGCCCATGCCGCCCAACCCCAACGACGACGCCCCCGACGCGCTCCAACTGCCCCTCTTGGAGAAGCAGTTGGAGCGGATGCGCGGGATGCACTACGGCTACTACGTCCAGTTCTTCCAGGCCACGCACCTGTTCACCGTGCTGGTGCTGCTCGACCTGGCGCTGAGTCTGTATGCCCCGTTCCGCGCCTGCATCTTCGTGCTGCCCTTTTTCATCGTCTACGCCGGGTTCTTCACGTCCTATCTGCTGTGCTACAACCTGTTCGCGCGCATCTACGCCACGGCCATCGAGAAGCGCATCAACGCCCTGGTCGGCCAGCGGATCTTGGTCGCGCACGAGATGGAAGAGGACTACTTCTACCGCACGCCCGGCCCGAAGTTCTCGGCCCTGGACCTGACCCACCCCTGGACCTTCATCAGCGCCAGCACGATCTCCTACACGTTCGGCGGCGTCACGCTGTACGCCCTCGCCGCCTTCCGCAGTTGGCAGTTGCTGCCCCTGCTCGCGCCGCACTTCCCGCCGCTGCGCCTGTTCTGGCCCCTGCTCGCCGTTTGGACGCTGGGCCACCTGTTCTATTTGCTCTGGTTCTTCGTCGGCGGCAAACCCGAGAAGCGCATCGCCGCCATCGTCAACGACGCCTACGGCACGACCACGGGGTAGCAGGAACCTGCGCCCGGCGTGTCGAATACAACCCCGTCATACAACCGCACGACGTTTGGGCGCGGGGCGCGGCCCCGCGGAAGCCCGCGTGAGGGTCCGCCATGCTCCAGAACGAACCGTCTGCCGAACAAGTCACCCCGCCCGGCCAGGTCCGCATCACGCCGGAGGAGTTGAGTCAGGCCGTCGCCGCCATCGAGCGCCGCAAGGAGGCCGAGGCCCTGCGCCTGGCCGGGACGATCCCCATCGACGAGGCCGTGTCCAGTCTGCATCTGAACGCCACCCCCGGCGAGATCTGGGCCGAAGTCCAGTCCCAGCGCGCCAAGGCTGCCCCCCCGCCGCCCCAGATTAGGCCCATCAACGCGCCGTCCGCGCAGGCGTACTCCTCAGAGTCTCAGGCACAGGTCCAAACCCCCGCCCCGCGTCAGGGCCGACGCCGAGGCGGCCTTGCCACCCTGGCGATCGTCTTCGGCGTCCTCTACGCGACGGGCGCGATCCCCCACTTCGGCCATCATTCCGGCCCGACGCCGCCCGCCCTCACCGCGACCGCCGCACAGATCACGGACGGTACGCCCTTCTACTGCGACGACGCCGGGCTAGTCCAGATCTCGGAGGGCAAAACGCCTTCGCAGGTCCGTGTCGATCCGAAGGAAGCCTTCAACAACAGTTGGACCCTGGTCAAGATGAACGGCCACATCTACCTGCGCGCCTTTATCGCGCATACCGACTCGGTGCAGAGCCTGGCCGGCAAGCCGCTCGTGGTCGTCAACGACGACAACTCCGGGACGCTTGACGGCGAGGAGACCTCGCAGACGACCCTGCGCGTTGACGGCGTCCCCCTGCAGATCTCCGGCGGCGACGACGGTTACACCGAGATCACCCTGCCCGACTTCCACCCGGACTCCTTCACCACGACCAGCCCCTGGCACTAAAAAAAGCCCATCAGCGCCCGGCAAAGGCTTGATTTCAGCCCCCAGACCGTGTATAATACATCTCGTCGCCGCGTGGGGGATTAGCTCAGCTGGGAGAGCGCCTCAATGGCATTGAGGAGGTCAGCGGTTCGATCCCGCTATCCTCCACCACACGCTTCCCAAGGCATTGTTAAAACGGCCCGTCCATGCAGGACGGGCCGTTTGTCGTCAACCGGCAGCCTCTGTTTGCACGAGGGAAGGACTTTGCGTGCCTGCCGTGGAACTGCCAAGCAGCTTCTATCGAGGAGAGCTATGGATTTAGAGGGTTATAACCCGCCTCGCAGCGTAGCCGAACTGTTAAGTCGGTACCAAGCGGGCGAACGACATTTCGATGAGACGGATTTGCCCCTCGAAGATGAAAAAGGCTTTGTTGACCTACGCGGCGTGACGCTGGAAGGGGCCGACTTCTCAGACTCGTTCTTCGTCGCGGACTTCCGTGGGGCGAACTTGCGGCACACCCGGTTCCGCGCCTATGTCAAAACGTGCGACTTCCGGGGCGCGGACCTGACGGGGGCGGACTTCAGGGGAGCGGCCACCGATTCTGCCGAGTTCTGGGGGGCGATCCTGGACGGGGCGGACTTCACCGGGGCGGGGAGCTACGGCCACACCCGAGAGCCAGGCGAGATGCCTCT
>CAXUCQ010000425.1:0-3212 GCA_964249295.1 uncultured Armatimonadales bacterium
GGTGGATATGACCCCCGGCACCGGGGATCGTCTGTCAGCGGCGGCGCTTTAGCGCCGAGAACGGCGGGGCCGGTGGCCCTTGCCGGGGCCGCAGGCGTCGGCCCGGTCGCCGCTGTTCTCGCCGCGCATCGCCATCAGCCGGTCGAAGGCGCGCTCCAGGGGCCGGGTGTCGTCGCAGCGGCCTTCCAGAAAGGCGCGGACCTGGGCGACCACCTCGTCCTGTGCCGCCCGGTACTCGCGGAACGCCTTCTGGGCGGCGTCCGTGTCGTTGAGGGCGCACGCGACGTGGGCGGCGTCGGCCTTCCCCTCGGCCACGGAGGCCAGGACGGAGCGCAGCAGCTGGTTCTCGGACTCGGGGCTGGCGGCCATGGGACATCCTTACACGGACAGGCAGAAGCACAGGATCGCGGCGAGCAGGGACCACAGCACGCCGTCGGCGTCGTTGCTCTGGAGGTTCATGCCCGCGCTGACGAGCGCGCCCAGGGAGAGCAGGAACCAGAAACCGTCCCTGATGGTCAGGCCTTTGTTTCGCATTGGTCAGTCCTTCAGATTCCGTCTTCAGATTCCGTCTGTGGTCAGGCGGCCAGTTTGGACGCGGGGACCAGGCCCAGGGCCACGTCCTCCCAGCGGCGCTTGGACAGGGCGCGGCCGCCGTCGCCTTCTGTGACGGACTTCAGCAGGCTGGACCGCTCCAGCAGGGCGACGGCGGCCTCGGCGTTGGCGCTCAGCTCGTCGTGGGCGCGGGAAAGCTCGTGCCGGACGCTGCGTCGCCGGCTGCCGGTCATCGCCTGGACCTGTTTCGGGGTCATCCCCTGTTTGGCGTATTCGACGTATCGGGCGGAAGCGGTCATGGGTTTCCTCGGTGCTAACGTGATGGTCAGACAGAAAGGACACAAGAGACGGGACACAAGAAGAAAGGACACAAAGCGAAAGCCCGCGCCGGTCGCGCAGTCGGGCCGTCAGGCATCAGGCGTGGGAACTAATCACCACGTCGATGAGACGGCCCGGTATGCGCCCCGGGCGGGCTTTGGGCGACGTTCGGAGACCCTCTCGGAAGGACTCCAGGTACGGCCGACCTATGAAAGTTGTCGGAAGACGAAAACGTGTGTCAGACGGTTGTGGTGGGCAATCGCCCAGAGGGGGTGCTGACTTACGGGTACATTATTCCACAGGGAGCACGGCGGTGGGCGGACGATACCAATTTATTGGTAGGTTTTTTTTACAGGGGTTGTCTTGTGACTCTATCGCTTGTGACTCTCCCCCTCGTGATTCTCTCCCTTCGGGGGGCGGGTTTCCTGCCAGTGTTTGGCCAGGCTCAGCCCGGCGCGGGCCGTCTCCAGCGACATCGGCCTGACCTGGGCATACGGACACCCACTCAGGCGCGCGTCTTCGAGCCGCACGCCCTCGACGATGGCCTGCTGGGTGGGCCAGTAGCGCTTGCGGCGGTAGTAGCGCCGCGCCCACACGTCCGCGCGGTCCGCCCGCCCCAGCTTGGAGAGGATCTCGTCGTAGTCGATCACGTCCGGCACGCCGGGATTGGGGACGCTGGGAACGGCTGTTTGACTGGGAACGGCTGTTTGCACGCTTCCATTTTACCACACCACGTCTCCGGGTTACTGAGGTTATTCAAGACCCTCCGGGAACAGCAGGGCCGTGGCGCGGACGTCGCCCTTGCCCGTGAACGACACCAGGCCCATGTCCCGCAGCCAGCGCAGGTGCGCGTCATACGAGCTGCTTGTCGGCGACTGCCCCGACCGGCTCGCCAGGACGTTGTAGGTCAGGACGTGTCCCGTCGCGGCGATCAGGGCCTGCAGCATGGCGTAGCGGCGGGGCGTGTCGCTCAGGGTGCGCCGCCAGGCCTCGTGCAGGTCCCGCAGCGTCGGCGGCCTGGGCGCGGCCTGGGCCTGGGCGCGGCCCCTGTCGGGCAGCCGGTAGGGCGTGGTCTCGGTCCCGTCCAGCAGCCCCGCCGCCTTGAGCGCCCGCAGGTCGGCGTCCAGCGACGACGAGCGGGGGCCGCGCCCCGCGAACGCCGCCAGGTTGCTCCTGGCCAGGCCCTTGACGCCGATGGCCTCGAACGCGGCGAGCGTGTCCAGGAGGTGCTGCCGGACCTTACTCTGCAGCAAGGCGGCTTTGGAGCCTTCGGGCGGCGGGGCGGCGCCCTGGGCCTGAGTCTGTGCCGGTGTTGGGGATGTGTCGATGCCGTCAACGGGCGGCGCGGACGTGTCGATCTCCGCCGCCTGCGTAAACACATCCAGGTCCGGCGGGTCGGTCCGGGCACTCGCGGCCTGACGAATCTGCGCCAGCATCTCCTGCCCCATGGCCGCCATGTCCTTGCCATTGCCGATCAGCGCGTCGGCGACGGCGCGCGCCTTGTCCAGCATCTCGTCGCTCAGCACCGGCACGAGTCTTTCGACGACGCGCTCGACCTCAACAATCTTCTCGACCTGGACGGTCTCTGTCGCCGCAGGCCGTTCCCTCAGTTCGATCTCCAGGTCGGCGATCCGCTTGCGCAGCGCGTCGGGGTCGCTGTCCCGCTCGCGCTCGATGGCGGCGGCGAAGCGCGCGGCCAGGGCGGACACGTCCACGGGGGCGCTGCCCGTGACGGCGCGGCGCTGGCCGGCCTTCGGGGTCGCCGAGCTGTCGAACGTGGCCGGCAGGGGGAACCGCGCCCGCAGGAACGTGTGCATCCAGGACGGCGAGGCGACGAAACACTCGCCCTCGGAGAGCGTGGGCAGGGCGCGCACGGCCTCGTCCCGCTCGGCGGGGCTGAGGTAGCTGCCCAGGAACGCCTTGACCGCGTCCAGGTCGTTGTAGCCGACGAAGCGGCACAGGAGGACCGCCTCGGACTGGCCGAGCACGTCCTTGTGCAGCGTCGCCGGGCGCTGCGTGATCGTCAGCAGGCCCAGGCCGTCCGAGCGGGACCGGCGCGCGACGCCCCGGAGCTGCCGCTGGCTGTCCAGTTCGGCCTTCTGGGCGTTCTGGGGCGCGAGCAGGTCCGCCTCGTCCACGACGAGCAGCAGCGGCTCCAGGCCGGGGTGCTGGCGGGCGCGGAGCCGCTTGATGAAGTCGGCGGCCACGCGGCACAGGTCGGCGTCCTCCTCGAAGCCGGACACGTCGAGGATCACGGGGACGCCCTCGTCCATGACCAGGTCGGCCACGGCGGCCCCGGCGGCCGCCTCCAGCGGCACGTCGGCGTGGCGGCCCCCGAACAC
>CAXUCQ010000426.1:0-3210 GCA_964249295.1 uncultured Armatimonadales bacterium
CCGCCGCACCCACCCCTGTGGACTGGTGCCAAACGGAACTCTTGCCCGACACCGCTTGTTTCAACAACACCATGCCAACCCCCAAAACTGGGGGAACGCACAGGCGTAGGTCGTCGTCATAAATGGGAACAATGACTCCCGCGGCGATGGCGCCCGCACAGGGACGGGGTTGACCCAAGACGGGATGCCGACCGGCTGGGAACAATCCTCGGGGGGCGGACGTATAGGCAGGAAAGGACGCACCGAATGGCAGAAATGGTGGAAGGCGCGGCAAGCCCGCTGGCGCTTCTAGGTCAGATGCACGAGCAGACCGGACGCCGCGCCGAGTTCGACCGCCTTGTGCAGCGGTATCACAAGCAGGCCTACAACATCGCCTACCGCATGACCGGGAACCACGCCGACGCCGAGGATCTGACCCAGGAAGCCTTCGTGCGCGCGTTCCGGTTCTTCGGCAACTACCGGCGGGACTGGCCTTTCGACAACTGGCTGTACAAGATCATGTCCAACCTGTTCGTCGACGATCTGCGCCGCAAGCCGAAGGCCCGTCTGCAGTCGCTCGACCAGCCCCTCGACCTGGGCGGCCGCAGCGAGGACGTGTTCCTGGAGATCCCCGACGTCGGCTCCAACCCGGAGCGGATGGTCATGTCCCACGAGCTGGACGAGAACATCCAGCGCGCGCTGAACAGCCTGCCGCCGGACTTCCGCATGACGGTGATCCTGGCCGACATCGAAGGCATGTCCTAAGAAGAGATCAGCACCGCCATGCGCTGCTCGCTCGGGACAGTCCGCTCGCGCCTGCACCGGGGCCGCAAGCTGCTCCGCAGCAAGATCGCGGTCTTCCAGCAGGAAGAAGCCCGTGCCTTGGCCGCCTGATTGTATCGCCGTCGGCACGGTTGCCGACCGATGGGGAGTGGTTTGTCCGTGGATTGCCTTCGCGCCCAACAACTTGTGTCTCCGTTCCTGGACCAGCAACTGACTGGGTCGGAGATGTTGGAGATGCAGCAGCACCTCGCCGAGTGTCCGCCGTGCGCCGAAGAGTACACCTCAGCCCGCCAGGTCAAGATTCTTCTCCGGTCCCTCAGCCTCCCGGACGCCGAGGCGTCGCTCGAGACGCGCATCCTGACGCGGCTGGCCCAGGAAGATCGGCGTTCGGAGTCCCTCCTGCCGGTCCTGCCATCCCGCGTAGCCTTTTCGACGCTCCGGGCCGTTCCTGTGGTGGCCCGCCTCGCTCTGCCGGCGCCCAGCCGTGGACGCCGCCTGACGGCCTCGCTCGCGCTGTCCTGTCTCGCCGTCCTGGCCGTGGCGGCGCCCTTCGCGCCCTCGACGCCCGCCGTCAGGACGGGCCTGGACCGCGCCGCGCTGGGGCAGACCGCGCTGGTGGAGCCGATCCCCAGCGCGGGCCTCGCCGCCGTTTCGGCGGACGGCCCCTGGGCGCGTCCTGCGGAGGCCGTGATCGGTCCGCCTTCCAACTCCGACGCGCCGAGCATCCAGGAAGCGGCGTTCGTGCGGCGCGACGCGCAGCCTCCCCTGACGGATGCCGGCGTCGATCCGCTCGGCGATGCGGCGGCGAGCGGCTATGTCAGCGGCGACGTGGCCTTCGCCGGCTACCGCACGCGCTAGCACTTTTTATGGCGTGTCCCACCCCACCGGCCGGCAAAAACAGATTTTCTTTGTTCCGTATTGCACCTGCTGCGCTTCCGCCCTGCGTGGCGGGCGGCGTCGCCCTGTTTCTGGCCCTGTGCGTCACTGCCCCCGCCCGGAGCGCGCCGGCAGACGACGCGGGGAGCGGATTCGCCCTCGTCGCCCAGGCACTGCAGGCTCGTCTCCACCTCGTCTACAAGGCTCGGCAGGACATCCTGTGGACGACGCCATCGGCTGCAGGAGGCGGCATGGCGCAGGTCGTGGCGGACATCGCTCGCGCGGGACGCCGGACCAGCATCACTTACCGCTACCCGCCGGAGGCCGCCGGACGTGTCATGCTCGACGACGGCGTTCGGGCGTCTTTGTACGATCCCACGCACCGGGCGCTGTTCGTCGGGCAGTCTTCGGCGGACGACCTGTCCGCCGCCTCCCCGGAGACGCTCGACCTGCTGCGCCGCAACTACCGCTGCCTGCTTCTGGGCCGCGAGGCGCTGAACGGGCGGGTCTGTGACGTCGTCTCCCTCTGCCCGCGCGCCCGGAACGGCCCCAGCAAGCGACTCTGGATCGACACCGGGCGTCGCGCCATCCTGCGGACCGAGGAGTATGACGCGCGGGGCTGCCGCCGGTACGTCTCCTTCTACGAGACGGTTCAGTTCCTGCCACGCCTGCCGGCGGACGCGCTGAAGCTGCCGCGCGCGGCGCAGGAGGCCGGGACGCGCAGGACGACCGTGCCGGCAAGGCAGGCCGCGTCCGCACCGCAGGCGTTCAGCGCCGCCGGCATCGCGGGCCGTGTGCCGGCGTGGTGTCCGAACGGCTTCGCGCTGATGCACTGCTCCGTCATCAGTCCCGAGCCAGGCGTCAAGGCGGTCCTGCTGCACTACAGCGACGGCCTGAAGTCCCTGGTCGTCCTGGAGGAACCCCGCGCGGGCGCGCACCCGGAGGCGGCGGGCCTCAACCGGGCGCTGGCCCGGTACGGGCAGCAGGCCTGGGTGCAAGAAGACGGACGCCTGCGGATCGTCGTGCGGGGGGATCTGTCGCTCCCATCCTCGCTCGGCTGTGAGATGATGCAGACCCTCGGGCCGGGTGCAGACGGTGTCCTGGCGCGCGGCCTGGCACACGATTTCGGGGGCGCGGCTGCACGGCGCGGGGCGCTTTTACGGCGCGCCGGCTGGGGGTATGATCAGATCAGTGCGCTCTGCCTCTGGGAGCGGAGCCGCCCCCGGCTGCGCGCGCGTGCCGCGTCCCTGCTGGCCCGCGATCCTTCCTGGCCGCGTCTCGCCGAGGCGTTCGGCGCGGAGGCCGCGACACTGACCATCCGCTCGCGCGCCTGGGTCGCTTCCACACTGGCCGCCGCGCACTGAGCATGGGCGAGAACTGATCGAAAGAAACAAAAAAGGGGTGAGTCGATTGGATAAGATCATCAAGAGTGTGAGCAACAAGCGGTCGCGACGACACGCCGGGACGACGCTCGGACTGCTGCTCCTGGCCGCCCCCGGATTCGCGCAGACGCCCCCCGCGGCGCGGGCGGCGGCGGGGGCGCGGCCCCCCCCCCCCCCCACCGCCCCCCCC
>CAXUCQ010000427.1:0-3195 GCA_964249295.1 uncultured Armatimonadales bacterium
CGGAGCGGCTGGCGGCCGGCACCCCCGTCTTCGCACTCGCCGCCACGGGACAGCCCGTCCTGCGCCTGGCCTGCGGGAATCCTCTGGTCGCAACCCTGCCGCCGGTCCCGCACAAGCCTGTGACTAAGCTGAAGGCCGCGTCGCTGGCCCAGTCGCCGAAAGCCGTTCCCGCAGTCGTGACGGCGCCGACGCCACAGCTCGCCGCTCCAGCGTTCACGCCCACGTTCTCGTTCGTGCCGGCGGAGGCCGGGCCTGTCGTCCACGTCGCGGGGGCGACACAGAGTCTCGGGGGTAAGGGTGGAGCGTTCCTCCCGGTCCTGATCGGAGCCGCCGGTGTGGGGCTGCTTGCCGGACACCACTCCTCTCCGACGCCTCTGACCGTGACGCCGTCGGCGGCGGTCCCGGAGCCGAGTCCGTTGCTGCTGTTGGGCGTGTCTGGGTTGGCGTTGCTGGGGATGCGGGCCGCCCGCCGCCGCTCCTAGAACAACGACGGCTGAGTGGAGGGAGCGGGGGCGGCCTGTGGGGCCGCCCCCGTTTTCTTGTATTCGGTGATCAGATGATGTGCCAGCCGCGTCGGCTCCGGCAGGCGGTAGCCCCGGACACAGTCCAGCACGAGGCGAGTCGCGCTGTCCACGCTGACTTTGTGACCGGGAGACACGAACAGCGGGTTGGTGCGCGGCTTCGTGCGGACGACGGAACCGATTGTGTGACGACGCGCTCGGTCTTGCAGAGGGACGAACGAGCCGGGCGTCTCGGTGAGGCTTGCGGCGTCGTACTCGCCGTAGAGGCGGCTTTTACCGATGCCGATACTGGGAACGTCCAGCAGTACCCCCAGGTGACAGGCGATGCCGAAGCCGCGCGGGTGGGCTTGTCCCTGGCCGTCCACCATGATCACATCCGGCACGGTCTGGACCTGGGCGAAGGCTTGCAGGGCGATGGGCGACTCGCGGAAGGACAACAGCCCGGAGATATACGGCATCAGCAGCGGCGCCGTGGCGTACCGCGTTTCCAGCACCTCAAAATCGGGAAAGGACAGCACGACGACGACGACATGGCCTTCGTTTTTCTCGTCGTTCAGCGACAGATCCACGCCCGCAATGGTCTCGATCTTGCCGAAGCCGTCTGTGAGAGAAACCAATCCCCGCATCGCCGTCTGCTGCGCCCGCGCCTCATCCGGCGTCATTTCCCAGCGGTGCGGTGTCCGAAACTCCACGTCACACCAGCCTTTCCGAAGCGACCGTGTCGATGTCCAGCCCGTCCACTTTGCCCGCCCGCAGGTGGTAAAACCCGGCGCAAGCGATCATCGCCGCATTGTCGGTACACAATCGAAGGGGGGGAATCGTCAGCGCGAAGCCGCTATCGGCACACGCCTGGCGCATTGCGAACTGCAGCCGCGAGTTGGCGGCGACGCCGCCCGCGATGAGGACGTGCCGGACGCCGTGCTGCCGGGCTGCGCGCAGCGTCTTTGCGACCAGAACCTCGACGATCGCTTCTTGAATAGACGCGGCCCAGTCCTGCCGTGGGATGCCCTGCAGTTCCGGGTTGCGGAGGGCCGTCTGTACCGACGTCTTCAGGCCGCTGAACGAGAAGTCCAGCGACTCCGCGCCGAGTTGGGCGCGGGGGAATGGAATGGCTGACGGATCGCCGTTCTCCTCGCGGCTGATGCGATCAATGGAAACGCCGCCGGGGTAAGGGAAGCCCAGCAGCCGCGCGGACTTGTCGAACGCCTCTCCGGCGGCATCGTCGCGCGTGCGTCCGAGGATGAGATAATCGCCGTGACCGCGCACGAGGAAGATCTCGCTGTGTCCGCCGGACGCGACCAGGCAGACCACGGGAAACTCGATGTCGGGATCGACGAGCCAGTTGGCATAGATGTGGGCTTCGATGTGATGCACGGCGACCAGCGGCACCTGGAGGGCATAAGCCAGGCTCTTGGCCGCCGACACGCCGACGATCAGTGCGCCGAGCAGGCCTGGCCGGTTGGCGACGGCGACCGCCCCCAGGTCGCCAAACCCGACACCGCCCGCTTGCAGCGACTCCGCAATGACGGCGTTGATCTGCTCGACGTGGTGCCGCGAGGCGACTTCGGGGACCACGCCGCCGGTCTTGGCGTGCAGGTCGATCTGGGAGGCGATGACGTTGGACAGCACCTGCCGCCCGTCGCGCACGACAGCCGCCGACGTCTCGTCGCACGAAGTTTCAATGCCGAGGATGTTCATCAAACTCAGTATACCCATGCCTGGATCAATGGGTAGGATTCGTGCTGGGCCGAGGGTTGAAGTCAGATGGAATGGCGTTCGGAAGGCCTTGTTGATAATCCGTGGGGACGACGCCGACCTGGTGCCAGCCGTAGCCGCTCCGCTGCGGCAGGGTGTGAACCAACTCTTCCGGGATTTGCACATACGCGGCGGGCAACGGCCCCACCCGTCCTGCTAAGCGGGCGGGGTCAAACGCCGACAGCAGATCCGTGATGCCTGATGTCAGGTCGTCGAACGGCCCTTCATTCTTTAACCCCCGGATTTCGCCGAACGCCCGCCCTCGTCGCTCATCGGGCAGGTCCGCCAGCGGCTTCAGGCCGAACAGGACGTCGGCGAACTTAACGACCGAGGCATGGTCCCCCGGATCGTGGATGATCTGGTGGACGCGGGCGAAAGGCGACAGCACCAACAGCGGCACGCGCGGGCCGTCCGTGATGACGCCGCCGTCAGGCCCGCGGCTGCGGAGCGGGGGCGGGACGTGGTCGTAATCCCCTTCCGAGTCGTCCCAAGTGATGATGACGGCACACTGGCACCAGTAGGAGCTGGCCGCGATCCTGTTGACCGTCTCGGCGATGAGCGCCTCGCTGATCTGTGAATCGGAGTACGACGGGTGGTCGTCATCGCCCCGGAAATTCGCCTGAACTTCAGGGTCCGGGTCGGCGGGTTTCAGACCCATGACGTTGTGGCTCCCGCCTTTGACGTAGAACAGGCCGCCTCTCACAGGCAGTGCATGGGTGCGGAGGGCGTTGAACAGGTCTTGCAGGCCGTGCAGGTTCGCGCGCATCTTCGGGTTGTTGGCGATGTAGCCGAAATACTGCGGCCCGTTGTGGTGGGTGATGTAGGAGGCGTGCCTGCCCTCGGCGTCGACGGGGTCGCGGGCGGCGGGGTCGGTCGGCTCGCGGTCAAAGCCCTCCTCGTACCAGCCCCACGGGACCGA
>CAXUCQ010000428.1:0-3192 GCA_964249295.1 uncultured Armatimonadales bacterium
GGGTGGGGGCCTGTTGTTGCTAACAGCCTGAGTTGTGTTGTATAATCACGGGGAGAGGCCATTGCACCACTGGGCCTCCGCAGGGAAGAAACCATGTCACTCCGAAAACACAGCCTCCCCATAATCCTTGGCCTGCTGAGCCTGTCGTCTTGGGGCGCCGTCCACGCCCAGGACAACAACCCGATCCTCTCGCTCAACCTCCCCGGACACACGTCCCACGTCGATCAGGTGCTGTTCACCCCGGACGGCAAAGAACTGATCTCCGTCGGCGAGGACAAAGTCGTCCGCGTCTGGGACGCCGCGACGGGCGACCTCCTCCGCAACATCCGCGGCCAGGTCGGCGACGGCCCCCAGGGCAAGCTCTACGCCGCAGCCCTCAGCCCCGACGGCGGCACGCTCGCCGTCGGCGGCTTCCTGCGCGGCGCCAACGCCCTGACCTTCTACATCCGCCTCCTCGACCCGAACACCGGGCAGGTCAAGCGGATCATCCCCGGCCTGCTGAAGCCGACCAACGCCCTCGCCTTCTCCCCCGACGGCCGCCTGCTCGCCTCGGGCGACGGCACCGGCACCCTCCGCATCATCGACACGCAGAGCGGCAGCGCCTACTCCCTCAAAGGCCACACCAAGGACATCTACGGCGTGGCGTTCTCCCCGGACGCCCGCCAGGTCGCCACCGCCGGACTCGACGGCACCGTGCGCCTGTGGGACCTCGGCGGGCGCAAAAGCCGCATCCTGGACGGCAAGGTCCCGCTCGGCTACCGCTGCCTGGCCTGGTCGCCCGACGGGCGCTGGATCGCCGCCGGCGGCCTCGACCAGACCATCCACGTCTGGGACGGCACATCCGGCGCGGCGCGTCTGATGCTGCACCAGGAGAAGTACGTCAACTGCGTCGCGTTCAGCCCCAACAGCCGGCTGCTGGCCGTCGGACTCGGCTCGGACGACCCCGGCCTCTGCGACGTGCGACTCTGGACGGTCGGGCCGGGCGGCGTGGCGCCGGCGCCCGTCGGGGACTTCCCGCACCACACCCAGACCGTCGAAGCCGTCGCCTTCTCGCCCGACAGCGGCACCGTCGCCAGCGCGGGCGGCCTGGCCAACGACATCTACCTCTGGACCCCGTTCGCCGCGACGATCAAGCAGCACATGGCCTCCACGGGCGGCATCACCCAGGACGTCGCTTGGTCGCCCGACAGCGCCCAGGTGACCTGGAGGAACCAGACCTCCGCCAGCCCCGTCCGGCACACCTTCAACATCGGCGACCGCAGCCTGACGGTCAACCCGGACGCGCCGTGGCAGGGCGCCACGCTCACCCGTGACGGCGCGACGCTCAGCCTCGGCGCCGGCGGCAAAACGGTGCAGGTCTCTTCCGGCGGCGCCATCCGCTCCGACGACCCGCTGAACCAGGTCCGCTGCTTCACCTGGACGCCCGACGGCAACGTCGTCGTCGGCTGGCACAACGGCCTGGGCCTGTACCAGAAGGACGGCACCCCGCTGCGCGGCTTCATCGGACACACGGCGGACGTGCTCTCGGTCAGCGCCTCGCCCGACGGCAAGTACCTGGCCTCCACCTCCGGCGACCAGACGGTGCGGATCTGGCCGCTGTCCGAGGACGCCGCGTCGTCCGACCACCTGGTCCGCCCCCTGCTCAACCTCTTCGTCGGCTCCGACGAGGAGTGGGTGGCCTGGACCCACTCCGGGTACTACACCTGCTCCGCCAACGGCGAGAACATCATCGGGTGGCAGATCAACCAGGGCGACGACCAGACCGCGCAGTTCTACCCGGCGTCCCGCTTCCACAGCACGTTCTTCCGCGACGACATCATCGGCCATCTCCTGGCGGCCGGGAACGAAGAACAGGCGGTCGCGCTCGCCGATCAGGGCCACGCCGGCAAGACCGACCTGTCCAAGACCGTCGCCAACCTCGCGGCCTTCGCGCCCCCGACCGTCGAGATCGAGTCCCCGTCCGACAGCACCGTCGTCGCGGACGCCCAGGTCACCCTGCACGTCCGCATCACCGATCCCAACCACCGCGCGCTGAGCGGCCTCAAGCTGACCGACAACGAGCGCGCCGTCCCCACGCCCGGCGGCGGTTCATTGCAGCCCAGGGAGGGCGAGATGACCCTGACCGCCGCGCTGCAGCCCGGCGACAACACGCTCTCCGTCATCGTCGGCAACGACGCCGGGGCCGAGAGCGTGCCGGCCACCGTCAGGCTCACCTACGGCGCGAGCGCCCCGCCCCGGCCCGGCACGCCCACGCTGTACATGATCTCCATCGGCGTCTCGCAGTACCTGGACTCGACCGACGCGCTCCAGTACCCCGCCAAAGACGCGGGCGACATCGCCGGCCTGTTCCAAGACCAACAGGGGCCAGGCAAGATGTTCAGCAAGGTCGTCGTGTCCAAGCTGACCGACCACAAGGCCAGCCGCGACGCGATCATCAGCAGCCTGGTCCAGCTCCGAAAGCAGGCCCAGAAGATGGGGCCGAACGACTACACCATCGTCTTCGTCGCCGGCCACGGCACCAACGACGACCTGGACCAGTATTTCTTCGCCCCCTACGACATCGACGCCGACAACATCGACGTCACCGGCGTCCAGTGGCTGACCTTCAGCCAGACCCTGGCCCAGCTGCCCGGCAAGGTCATCCTGATGCTCGACACCTGCCACTCCGCCGGCGTCGAGGGCAAGATCGACAAGAAAGACGGCTACGGACGCTTCCTCGTCGCCTCCACCCTGGACCGGCTCAACAACGAATCGCCCGTCATCACCTTCGCCTCCTGCGGCAAAGGCCAGCTCAGCCAGGAAAGCACGGCCTGGAACAACGGCGCCTTCACCAAGGCCTTGATGGAGGGCCTGAGCGGCAAGGCCGACGCCAACCACGACGGCATCGTCAGCATCACGGAACTGAGCCGGTACCTCGACAGGCGCGTCGGCGAGCTGACCCACCAGGCGCAGCGCCCCGTGCTGACCAAGCCGCTCTCCATCTCCGGCGACCTCCCGCTCGCCGTCGTCGGCCCGATCGTCGCCCACACCGCCGACAGCGGCGCCGTCAACGCCCGCGCGGCCAGAACTCCGTAGTACACACGATGGAAAGGGGCGGGGGCCGCCATGCCGCCCCCGCCCCGATACTGGATGGTAAGATAGCCCGTAGGGGCGGGGTCCCCCCGCCCTGCTCCGATGCGCCGCCCATATGGA
>CAXUCQ010000429.1:0-3188 GCA_964249295.1 uncultured Armatimonadales bacterium
GCGAGGCGCCGCCGCGTGACTTCCTGCGGACGGTGGCGGCGGCCCATGACCGGCTGATCGCCGCCGACGGGGCCGCGCACGCGGCGGCGCGGGCGGGCGTGACGCCTGACATCGTCTGCGGCGACTTCGACTCCGTGCGGCTCGCCGAGGCCCAGGCGGCGTTCCCCCAGGCCGAGTTCGTGCCGACGCCGGACCAGAACCAAGGCGATCTCGAAAAGGCGCTCGGCCTGGCGCGCGCGCGGGGGGCGACGGCGATCACCATCGCGGGCGCGACGGGGGGGCGCATCGACCACACGCTGGCGAACGCCGCCCTGCTGCTCCGCTACGGGAATGAACTGCCGCTGGCGATTGTCGAGGTCGGCGCCGAAACACGCGCACTGGTGGGAACCGACGACGCGCCCGGCGCGTGGGAGCCGATTGTCACGCCCGGCGACACCGTTTCGCTCATCTCGTTTGATGGGCAGGCCCGCGTCACCCTCCAGGGCGTTCGGTGGCCGCTCGAAGACCGGCGCCTGCCGGTCGGCACAGGGGGCGTCTCCAACGTGGCGACGTCCGAGCGCGTCCAGATCTGGGTGCGGGGTGGGTCGGTCTTAGTGTGTCTGCTGAAGGCGGTCTGATGATGAAGGCGACGCTGGTGCGCGCGACGTTCCACCCCATCGACTGGGCGATCTTCGGGCTGTACCTGCTGTTTCTCATCGTGGTCGGCTTCTGGCCGCGCCGGCAGGACGCCGAGGAGTACGTCATCGCCGGGCGGCGCCTGGGGCTGCCCGTCTTCGTGGCAACGCTCGTGGCGACCTGGTACGGCGGCATTCTGGGGCAGGGCGAGTTCGTCTACGACTCGGGCATCGTCGCCTGGACCACGAACGGCCTGCCGTACTACGTCTTCGCCGTCCTGTTCGCGCTCTTCCTGGCCGGGCGCGTGCGCGGCGGGGCGGCCCACATCTACACCATCCCGGACAAACTGGCGCAGGCGTATGACCGCAAAACGGCGCTGCTGGGCGCGGCGTTCGCGTTCGTGTACGCCGCGCCCGCGACGTATGTCTTGATGGCGGGGACCCTGCTGCGCGTGCTGTTCGGCTGGCCGCTGCTGCCCGCCATGCTGGTCGGGCTGCTGTTCTCGGTGGTCTACGTCTTCCGGGGCGGGTTTCTGTCCGATGTGCGGGTCAACGTCCTGCAGTTCGCATTGATGTTCGCGGGGTTCGCCGTGGCCGCCTGGCTGTGCCTGACCCGGCACGGGGGACTGGCCGCGCTGCGCGCGCCGGGGCGCCTGCCGCCGGCGCACCTGCAAGGGCTGGGCGGGTACGACCTGGCGTTCGCCGTGGTGTGGTTCTTCATCGCCCTGGTGACCCTGGTCGATCCGGGGTTCCACCAGCGCTGCTACGCCGCCCGGACGCCGCGCGTCGCCGCCGTGGGCATCCTGGCGGCGGTGGCGTGCTGGATGACGTTCGACGCGCTTTCGACGACGACGGGCCTGTTCGCCCGCGCCCTGGCGCCGGGGCTGGCCGACGGCAAGATGGCCTACCCCGCTCTGGCGGAGCGGATCATGCCGCCGGGCGTCAAGGGCCTGTTCTATGTCGGGATGCTCGCGCCGATCATGGCCAGCACGGTCTCGTACACGTTCATCGCCGCCATGACCGTCGGCAAGGACTTCCTGTGGCGGCTGCGCGGCGACACGGACAACGCCCGCGTCCCCGCCTACACCCGCTGGGGACTCGTCCTGACATCGCTGGCGGCGCTCCTCATCGCGCTCTTGATCCCGTCGGTCGTCAAGCAGTGGTACTTCTTCGGGAGCGTCTTCGTGCCGGGGATTTTACTGCCGCTGCTGGGCGCGTATGCCCCCGACCCGCGCTGGAAGGCCGCGACGCCGTTCGCCTTCGGCTCCATGTGGGCCGGGGCGCTGACGGCCTTTGTGTGGCTGCTCTGGGGCTGGCGTCACGGCGGCTACGACGACCCCCACTTCCCGCTCGGTTGGCAGCCGATGTACCCCGGCCTGCTCGCCGCGCTTCTGATTTACGGGGCCGGCCTGTTCCGGCCCGCCGTGAAGGCCCCGCCGGGGACACCCCCGGCAGGTCTGAGTAATATCACTAGACCTCTTGCGTGAGTCCCCAGGACTGAAGTCCTGGGCTGAGAAAAGCGTGTTGCCCGCCTTCGCGGGCGCCGGAAGGGATTACTCTTGCGCCCTTACCCTCGGGCAGAATGCACTCTGTAGCCCAAGACTTCAGTCCTGGGCGCTTATGCAAGAGGCCTAGTGAGTGACTCTGCCGCCGACGCGCCGTGGGCAGGAAACCGTTCGCCGACACGAGAATAACCCTCGGGGGGAGCGTGTCCGTGTCCGAACCGACGATGCAAGACGAATACGCCCGGCGTTACCAGACGCACCGGGCGCAGGCGGCGGCGCTGGAACAGTGGGACGGGCGCATCGCCAACGCGCGGCTGTGGGTCGTCCTGGCCGGGGCGGCGATGGCCTGGCCCGCCGTCGGGCTGCACTGGTTTTCGTTTTGGTGGCTGGCCCTGCCGCTCGCCGTGTTCGTCGCGCTCATGGTCCGGCATGAACACGTGGTCAAACGATTGGACCGCGCCCGGCGACGGTCCGCGTTCTATGCCGCCGGGCTGCGGCGCTTGACGGGCCGGTGGGCCGGGACGGGGACGAGCGGGGCGCGCTTCGCCCGGCCCGAGCACCCCTACGCCGAGGACCTCGATCTGTTCGGCCCAGGGTCGCTGTTCGAGCTGCTCTGCACGGCCCGCACCCTGAGCGGCGAAGAAACGCTGGCCGCCTGGCTGACGGGGCCGGCCGACGCGGAGACGGTCCGCGCCCGGCAGACGGCGGTGGCCGAACTGCGCCCCCGGCTCGACCTGCGCGAAGACCTGTCGCTGCTGGGGGAAGGCGTGCGCGCCCGGATCGCACCCGCCGCGCTGGTGGCGTGGGGGACTCAGCCCCCGCTGCTGCCGGGCGGCTGGGTCCGGCCCGCGTCGCTGGCGCTGACCGCCGGCATGGTGATCGCGCTGGCCGCCTGGGGGCTGGGGTACGGCTACGTGCCGGTGCTGGCGCTCGGCCTGGCGGTCCGCGTGCTCGGCTGGCGGCTGGGGCGGCGCGTGGGGCAGGTCGTGCGGGCCGTCGATCAGCCGGCGCGCGACCTGGGGCTGCTGTCGGCCCTGCTCGGGCGGCTCGAAGCGGAACCGTTCCAGGC
>CAXUCQ010000430.1:0-3187 GCA_964249295.1 uncultured Armatimonadales bacterium
GTCCAGCGGAACGTGTCGTCCGCAAGGGTCGGGTTGAGCGTGAACTGGGTGAAGTCTTCGACGTACTGCAGGCTGTCCTGGCCGTCGGCGGCGCTGCCGAGGAGGAGGCGGCGCGGGGTCGCGGGGTCGATGTTGACGTACAACTTGGCGAGGCGCTCCTGCCCGACTAGTTCGGTGGGCCAGCGCGCGTTGATCAGCAGCGTACCGGCGACATCGACGCCGTAGCGGACCAGCGTGATCGGCGAATGCGTGTCGCCGTAGAACAGCGCGTCGAACGGCGCGCTGCCGAACATCTGCCGGACGGTGGCGAACGCCGGCTCCAAGGTCCCAAAGCCGGGCGGCAGGGCGAGATTCGGGCCGGAGAAGTCCACGCTGTGGTGTGTGACCATCCCCAGCTTTGGGTCATAGCCGGTGATCGTGGTCGCGTCACAGACGATCTGCATCGCGTCGGGCGCGTCCACCCCCGTCGTCGAGACGGAGACGCGGACGCTGACTGGCTTGCGGACTTTGGCGTGGACGTAGAACGTGACGGGTTGGCCCGTGCTGTCGATCGAGCGGATCGTGGAGACGTATTCCACTGTATTGGCCCCGGCGACGCCGGCGGAGACTCGGTTCAGGAGGGCAATTGCCCCCGTGCTGCCGCGTGAAGACTGGGCATAGGCAGCGGGAATGAGCAGGCAAAACAGGATCAAAATGCCGCTTGCGGAAAGCGACCGTTCTGCTTTCATCATCGTTCCTCCGACGACCGGACGGCGGCAGCGCGCCACTCCTTGTGCGCCCACACACGACTAGCCATGTTGTTTGACGGCAGCCCGGCATTTTCCTCCCATCGGATGAAGGTTTGTTGACAAGTTCTTCCGCGTTATGCTACACTCAGCCCGTGACACCGCCCGATTTTGACACCCAGATCGCCGCGATCAAGCGCGGCGCCAGCGACATCGTCCCCCTCCCTGAACTCAAAAAAAAGCTGGAGAAGTCCGCCAAAGAAGGGCGGCCGCTCCAGGTCAAGCTCGGCCTCGACCCCACGGCCCCCGACATCCACCTCGGCTTCGCCGTCGTGCTGCGGAAGCTGCGCCTGTTCCAAGACCTGGGTCACCAGGTCGTCATCATCATCGGCGACTACACGGCCCTGATCGGCGACCCGTCGGGCCGCTCCGCCACGCGACCGATGCTGTCCTCCGAAGAGATCGCCCGGAACGCCCGGACCTATGTCGATCAGCTCTCGCGCATCCTGGATCGGGACAAGATGCAGGTGCGTTTCAACAGCGAATGGCTCGGCAAGTTGAGCTTCGCGGACCTGGTCGGCCTGGCGTCGCGCATGACCGTCGCCCAGGTGATGCAGCGGGAGGACTTTGCCGGCCGATACGCCCAGGGCCAGCCGATCAGCCTGCACGAGCTGCTGTACCCGCTCGCCCAGGCCTACGACTCGGTCGCCATCCGCGCCGACGTCGAGATGGGGGGGCAGGACCAGACGTTCAACGTGCTGGCGGGGCGGCACCTACAGGAGCACTCAGGACAGCAGCCGCAGGTGGCACTGTTCATGCCCATCCTGGTCGGCCTGGACGGCGTCAAGAAGATGAGCAAATCGCTCGGCAACTACGTCGGCATCGCCGAAACGCCGGACACGATGTTCGGCAAGCTGATGTCGATTGGGGACGAGCTGATGCCGATGTACTACGAGCTGTGTACGGACGTGCCGCTGGACGAGGTGGCGCGGTTAACCGACCCGCAGAAGACGCACCCGCGCGAGGCGAAGAAGCGGCTGGCGCGGGAGATCATCGCGCTGTATCACGGGGCGGACGCCGCGCGTCAGGCCGACGAGACGTTCGAGAGCGTCCACGGCAAAGGGCGCAGCGCGGACGCCGTCCCCGACGACGTCGCGGACGTCGTGATCGGCCCCGAGTTTCTGGATGCCGATGGCCGCACCAACATCGTCCGCCTTCTTGTCGCCGCCGGCCTGGCGCCCTCGAACGGCGAAGCGAAGCGACTGGTGCAGCAGGGTGGGGTGGCCGTGGACGGTGAGAAGATCGCCGACATTGGGTACACACTCCTGGTGAAGACGGGGCAGATCGTCAAAATCGGCAAAAGCCGCTTCGCCCGCCTGGTCGCGCCGGTCGGCGCCTGAGAAGAGGTTAGGTTCGCATGATGGCAGACACACAGACAGTGGAGACTCCGGTCTCGAACGCCCCGCCGCTGCCCGACGCGGTCCCGGCGCACCCGCCGACCGACCCGGCGCTCTTCGAAGCGGAGATGAACCCGCACCTCGACGCGCTGTATCGCAATGCCCTGCGCCTGACCGGCAACGCCAACGATGCCGAGGATCTGCTCCAGGATACGTACCTGCGGGCGTACCGCTTCTTTTACCAGTACCAGCCGGGAACCAACGCCAAAGCGTGGCTGTTCCGTATCATGAACACAGTCTTCCTGAACGACTATCGCAAAAAGGTCCGGCAGGGGGAGACGGTGTCTTATGACGGGCTGGAAGATTTTTATCTCTACAACCGTCTGGTCGAAGATTCATCCGGCGGAGACCACCCCGAGGTGGAGAACCCGGAAAAGGCCGTACTCGAGCAGCTGGACATCGAGATGATTCAGAAGGCAATCGACGCTCTCCCGGTCGAATTCCGGGAAACGGTTGCCCTGGCGACCTTGGAAGAGATGTCGTATCAGGAGATCGCCGATACGCTGGCGATCCCGGTCGGGACGGTCCGCTCCCGTCTCTCGCGTGGCCGGAAGCTGCTTCAGAAGGCGCTTTGGGAGTATCTGAGTGGAGACGGAACCCGTGGATAGCGAAGCCGCGATGGACAGTGTCACAGTGAAAGTGGAATGTATCGGCATGGATCCGTACTCATGCGAAGAGGCTATCAAGCGCCTCAACGAATATCTCGACCACGAGCTGTCCGAGTCCGAGCGTGTCGTCGTTCTTAAACACTTGGCGATCTGCAAGCCCTGTCTGGGGCGCTTCACGTTCGAGCAGACGCTGATCGTTTCCCTGCGCCAGAAACTGACCCACTTGCGCGCGCCATCAACACTGCGCGACAGATTATCGTCGCTGCTGCGGCACCAGGAACGTTAGCAACGAAAAAGCCCCCCGCCGATGGCGGGGGGCTTTTTCGTGTTTAGTTGTCCGCAAACGGGTCGTCCAGGTCGTCATCGGCTGGCGCGTAGCGCCCGGCAGGGGCGGCAG
>CAXUCQ010000431.1:0-829 GCA_964249295.1 uncultured Armatimonadales bacterium
CCGCACGACTTACGCCAACGGTCTATTATAACACGCGGCGAATGACGGGACAAGCAACGGCCAGATGTCGAGCGGGCCGCGATTCTTCATCTGCCCTTCATCTTCACCCCCTATACTCAACACTGACGCGCCCAAAGACGGGCGCGCACCCAGGCTGCAGGAGGAGTATCAGTCAATGAACACACGTCGCTTCTTTCTCCGCTCCGTCGCCACGGCGCTGACGGGCGGCCTCGCCGTGGCGGCACACGGCCAGCCGCTCACCTTCAACAACACCCCCGCCGCCAGCGCCGCCGCGCAGATCAGCGCCCGCTACGGCATCGACATCGAGATGGGGACGCTCGGACGGGGCCAGGTCACGTTCTCCCTCGACGACGCCGACGCGCCGGGGGCGCGATTGGCGGCCGTCAGCGCCCTCGCCAACGCCGTCGGGGCCGACTTCACCAAGACCTACGTGATCCGCCGGGCGGCGGCCGGCGACGCCCAGCCCGCCCTCGTGGACACGGAGACATTCCTGCCGTCGGCGCGGACCACCTACCCGGCGTCCGAGGCCATCGCCCTGGTCGCCGGCATGGACGACGCGACGACCCAAACGCCGCCCGACGTGGGCGGGACCGTGACTCTGTCCGCCCCGACATTGACGGTCGCCCAGGCGGCGTCCGAGATCGCCCGGCAGACGGGGACCCGCTGGCAGACCGTCTACGCGCTCGCCCCCCGCCGGGCGGGACGGACGGCGGGCGGCACCGTCATCGGGCGCACCGGCGGCGGCTCGCCCATCGTCGAACTCGCCTACGTCTACTACCACGACGCCCGCTGGAACGCCCGCCAGCAG
>CAXUCQ010000431.1:839-3187 GCA_964249295.1 uncultured Armatimonadales bacterium
CGCAGGCGCGGGCCGACCCGCAGCAGGCGGCCCAACAGGCCGCCGCCGACCGGCAGGCCGCGGCGCAGGCGGCCCAGAGCGCGACACAGCGCACCGCGTCCGGCTACCCGTCCGGCGGCTATTATCAAAACGGCGGCTTCTCCGGCGGCCCCTTCGATCCGTACCAGAACGCCGCCCCTTATGGCTACGGCGGGTCTGGGTACGGCGGCTACGGGAGCGCCGCGAACGGCCCCATCGTCATCGGCGGCCAGGCCAACGGCTTTGCGGGCGACGCGCCGGCCTACGCCTACGGGAACGGCGACTGAACAGCCGCAGGCCCGGCGGCGGCACGCCGCCCGCCGGGCCTCGAAGCCGCGCGTCCGGCAGGCAAACGCGCCCGCCGCGTCCCATCTGCCCCCCGCATGCGCACCCCGCCCGACTCGCCGACCCCATCCGCGCCCCCGACCCTGCGCGGCTCCTTCGCCGGCCACGAGACCTTCACCGTCCGCTACGCCTGGCTCAAAAAAGGCGTGGACGGCCTGGCCGCCGACCCCGACCTGTTCACCCGCGACGAGGCCATGGTGCGGCTCGGCGTCGGCAAAAACATGGTCCGCGCCATCCGCCACTGGTGCCTGGCGACCCAGGTCATCCAGGAGGGCGACGCCGCCCCCGGCGCCCGCGCCCGCCGCCTGCACGTCTCCGACCTGGGCCGCAGCCTCTTCCTCGGCCCGGCGCCCTGGGACCCGTACCTGGAAGACGACGGCTCGCTGTGGCTGCTCCACTGGCGACTCGCCACCAACCCGGACCGCGCGACGACCTGGTACTGGGCCTTCAACCGCCTGAAGGAACAGGAGTTCACCCGCGAAAGCCTGCTCCACGGCCTGAGCCGCCTCAAGGCCGAACAGCAGTGGGGCCGCGTCGCCGACTCGTCCCTGAAGGCCGACATCTCCTGCTTCCTGCGCACCTACGCCCCCGGCAAGCGCGGCCCCGCCTCCACCGCCGAGGAGACCCTGGACTGCCCCCTGACGAGTCTGGGCCTGCTGTCGCCCGTCGGCGCGGGGGCGCACCAGCGCTTCCGGTTCCACAACGGCCCCAAGCCCGGCCTGCCCGCCGCCGTGTTCTGCGCCGCCCTGCTGGAATGCTGGCAGCATCGCCACCCAGCACAAACGACGCTCAGCCTGCGCGAGATCGTCCACGGCGAGGGCGGGCCGGGCCGCGTCTTCCGGCTCGACGACGACGCCGTCCTGTCCCACCTCGACGCCCTGGACGGCCTGACCGGCGGACGGCTGGCCTTCCAGGACACCGCCCTGGTCCGCCAGGTCGTCCGCCGCGCCCCCGTCGCCCCCGCCGAGGTCCTGGAAGCGCATTACGCCCACTAAAACCCCGCCCCGCCGCCGGACGGCGGTTCCAGACCGATCTGTGCTAGAATAGTCTCTGTGCGAGAATAACCACAGCGTCACCCACGGAGCCGGACACATGACACAAGCCCAGATGATGGAAGGGACCACCGAAGAAGTCACCCGCCGGATGCAGCAGATCTATGCGGGCCGGAAGCTGCGCGTGTTCGTCGAGCCGGAAGAACCGGCAGGGGTGGAAGAAGCGGAAGACCCGGCGGCAGGAGCGCCCGACCCGCCGTTCACCGTCCGCAGCCGGGAACACCTGGTCGAACTTCTGCAGGAGGGGATCAACAGCCCCGTCAGCGAGTTCACCGACGACACGCTGGAGCAGATGCGCCGGGAAGTCAGGAAGCGGCACGCCCGGAAATAGCCATGAGCCTCACGACCCGCGTCACAGCCGAGGCCACCGAAGACGCGATCACCATCGCTGAGTTTCTGGCCGGGCGATCCGGCTTCGACACGTCGGACAGGTTCCTGAACGCCACGACCCGAGCCTACAGGCGACTGGCCGAGATGCCCGGCATCGGCGCCCCCCGCGACTACGGCCAGGACTTCTCCGGCCTGCGGATGTGGCCCGTCCCTGAGTTCCCCAAGTACCTGATCTTCTTCCGCGCGGCCGACACGGAGATTGTCATCCTGCGCGTCCTGCACGGGGCGCAGGACATCGAGCAGATTTTCAGCGGCCCTGCAGAAGAATAACAACGCGCCCTGCGGCGAGTCTCCCATCAGGGCATCCCGTGGGGGCTTGACGTATCAAGCCCCCATCGCCTTAAGCCCCAAAGTATGAAGCCTGCTATTATGCCCACTAAGCCCCCTCACCCGGAAGGCAAGACGCTCACCGCCCTGGTCCGCGTCCAGCGCCGCTTCCTGCGCTCCGTCAGCCTGGAGCGCGACTTCTACAGCCCCGACCCGCTCGACGGCTACCTGCTCACCGCCGGCGCCGCGTCCGCCTTCGACCGTCTCGCCCAGGGC
>CAXUCQ010000432.1:0-3185 GCA_964249295.1 uncultured Armatimonadales bacterium
GCACGGCACCGACAAGATCAACTCGGCCTTCGCGCTCGGCGGCGGCCCGCTCCTGGTACAGACGGTCGAGCAGAAGACCGGACTGCGCATCGACCACTATGCCGAGATCGGGTTCCTCGGGGTGGCCGACGTGGAGGGTGACCGGCCCGGCGGCGAACCAGAGCACCGGCACATGGGCGAGGCTTGCGGGCGTTTCCCGCTCCGTCAGTGCCAGGGCGTCCCGGTAGAAGCGGCGCACGTCGTCGGGCGACGCGCCGGGGCATAGCAGGTAGAAGTGGTGGGCAGTCGTCATGGTCGGGCAGTCGTCATGGTCGGGCGGTCGCCTTTCGCGGCGGGTCAGGCGTGGTTTTCAGTGGGCGGCTCGGGAGCGTTTCTTCCTGCCTTTGGGGCAGGTCTCAAACCGAGTCGCTCGCGTTCAGAACCCACCTCCTTGCTTCGCAGGGGTCCTCCCGATGCGGGAGGACAGGGCTGTGCGGACGCGATCGGTTGAAGCGTTCGGCGACGGCAGCACCTGCCGCGCCGCCCCCCGACACGGGAGGGGTCGCCGCTTGCCCCTAGTCGCTCCGCTCCGCCCTCCGGGTCCGCCAGTGCGGTAGCGGGGAGAACGGCGGGGGCGGGTTCTTCCTGCGGGGCGCTTAGTAGCCCACCGCCCGCGCGTCGGCGTTGCGGGGGTCGGAGGCGCCTTCGCGCAGGCGGGTCTGCGGGTCGATCAGGACGCCCTCGGCGTCGCCCCAGCGCGGGGAGCCGTTGGCGCCGGGCCGGGCGGCGAGGACGTGGCCCTGGGACTGGAGGCCGGAGCGGACGGCGGGCGGCAGGGCGCCGATCTCGTAGTGGACCTCGTCGGGCATCCACTGGTGGTGGAGGCGCGGGGCGTCGATGGCGGCCTGCAGGCTCATGCGGTGGTCGATGACGTTTGAGAGGACCTGGAGGACGGTGTTGATGATGGTCGGGCCGCCGGGGCTGCCGATGACCAGGAAGACGCGGCCCGCGCGGGTCACGATGGTCGGGGTCATCGACGAGAGCGGGCGCTTGCGCGGGGCGATGGCGTTGCGGCTGCCTTGCAGCAGGCCGAAGCCGTTGGGCGTGCCGGGCTTGGACGCGAAGTCGTCCATCTCGTCGTTGAGCAGGAAGCCGGCGCCGGGGACCGAAACGCCGCAGCCGTAGGAGAAGTTCAGGGTGTAGGTGTTGGAAACGGCGTCGCCCTGGGCATCGACGACGGAGAAGTGGGTGGTCTGGGGCGACTCATACGCGACGGGGTCGCCGTGGCCGATGCGGGCGCTGGGCGTGGCCCGGTCGGGGTCGATGGTGCGGGCGCGGGCGTCGGCGTAGGCCTGTGACGTCAGCGCCCGGACCGGCACGCGCACGAAGTCCGGGTCGCCGCCGAACTCGGCGCGGTCGGCGAAGGCGCGGCGCATGGCCTCGATCAGCAGATGGTCCGTGGGGACGGTGCCGGCGCCGAGACGCTGTAGGTCGTAGCGCTCCAGGATGTGCAGCATCTCCAGCAGGGCGACGCCGCCGGACGAGGGCGGCGGCATGGTGATGAGTGCGTACCCCCGATACGTGCCGGTCAGGGGCTTGCGCTCGACGGCTCTGTATCCTGCCAGGTCGGCGCGCGTGACCAGGCCGCCGTGGGCCGCCATGTCGTCGGCCAGCAGGGCGGCGGTGCGGCCCGTGTAGAACTCCCGCGGCCCCCGCGTCTCCAGGCGGGCCAGCGTTCGGGCCAGGTCGGGCTGGCGGAACCGTTCGCCCGTCTTGTAAAACGACCCCGACTTCAGGAAGACGCGGCGGCTTTCGGGGAACGGGGCCAGCAGGCCCGCCGCGTCGCGGAGGGAGCGGGCGAAGCGGGGGCTGACGGGGAAGCCGCCGGCGGCCAGCCGCCGGGCGGGTTCGACCACGTCGCGCCAGGGGAGCCGGCCATACTTGTGCTGCGCCAGGGCCAGCCCGGCGACGGTCCCCGGCACGCCGACGGCCCGGTAGCCGACCAGGGACGCTTTGGGCAGGACGCTGCCCGCTGGGTCCAGGTACATCGTGGCCCGCGCCCCGGCGGGCGCGGTTTCGCGGTAGTCGATGGTGGTGGACCGGCCATCGGCCATCCGAATGACCATGAACCCCCCACCCCCGAGGTTGCCGGCCTGCGGGTAGGCGACGGCCAGGGCCAGCCCGACCGCCGCCGCCGCATCGACGGCGTTGCCGCCGCGCCTGAGGATGTCCACGCCGACCTGGGACGCCAGGCCGCTGGCCGACGCGACCATCGCGTGGCGGGCGACCGTCGGTGATGGCGTGGCCTGCGCGTGGGGGGGCGCGGCGGTCAGCGCCAGGCCGCAGAGGAGCAGGGTTCGGGGGTTCGTTTTCGCAAATTTCGTGTGCGGCATGGTGTCACGCTTCTCGGCCATCGCTGGGTCCATTAGGATACTTCTGTCTGGTATTATTATAGCAGAAACAGGGGGCGTTTGTTCCGGGGAGGGACTCCGAAGTCCGTGGCTCAGACGACGACGCGCGGGAGGCGGGCGGTCAGGGCGGTGGTGATCTCGTGGGGGGTGGTGTCGATCTGCTCGGCCAGGGCGGCGGCGGTGATGGCGTGGGCGTCGTCGGCGCCGAGCAGGGTCGCCACGTCGCCGGTCTGGACGCCGGGGATGTGGGTGACATCGACGACGAGCTGGTCCATGCAGACTCGGCCACACATAGGGGCGATCCGGCCGCGCAGCAGGACGTGGCCCAGATTGGACAGACGGCGGGGCCAGCCGTCGCCGTAGCCGATGCCGAGGGTGGCGTAGACCCCGCCGCGTAGGTGCGTCCGTAGGAGATGGTCGCGCCGGGCGGCAGGGGGCGGCAGAGCAGGACACAGGCCTTGACGCTGAGGACGGGGCGCAGGTCGAGGCCGGACCGGGCGAACATGCCGGGGGCGGGTTCGATGCCGTAGAGCAGCAGGCCGGGGCGGATCATGCCGTGCCGCGCGCCGGAGACGTTCAGGGCGCCGGGCGAGTTGCCGGCGTGGAGGAGCAGCGACCCCGCCCGGTCGCCGAGGCTGCGGACGAGAGCGGCGAAGAGGGCGTGCTGCTCCTGGGCGTCGTCGGCGTCTTCGTCGGCGCGGGCGAAGTGGGTGGCAAGGCCGGTCACGCGCAGGGCGGGCAGGGCGTCGAGGGCGCGCAGCAGCTCGGAGAGCATCGACTTGGCCGGCGTCTTGC
>CAXUCQ010000433.1:0-3165 GCA_964249295.1 uncultured Armatimonadales bacterium
CACGCAGCCTCTGGGTAGCCCTCTGGGTAGCCCGCCTGCCCCGGCCCCGCCACGTCGGCAGCCATGGCGGCCAGATTCGGCGGGGCAAGAGCCGACCCCCGACGGAGCAGCCGTCCGCTAAGCCACCGCCGCCTTGAGCGGCTCCGGGTTGAGCGGCTGCAGGTCGGGGGGGACGAACAGGCCGTCTTTGCGGACCAGCACATCGTCGAAATACATCTCGCCGCCGCCGAAATCGGGCCGCTGGATCACGACCATGTCCCAATGCACGCTGGACCGGTTGCCGTTGTCGGCGATCTCATACGCCTGGCCCGGCGTGAAGTGGAACGAGCCGGCGATCTTCTCGTCGAACAGCGTGTCCTTCATCGGCTGCAGCACATACGGGTTGAAGCCGATGGCCCACTCGCCGATGAAGCGCGCGCCGGGGTCGCTGTCCAGAATGCCGTTCAGCGTCCCCGAAAGCCCGCCGTCCGCCGAGGCTTCGACGATCCGCCCGGCCCTCAGTTCCAGGCGGACGCCCTCGAAGACCGTCCCCTGGTAGTTGGTCGGCGTGTTGAACGTGATGACGCCGTCCACGGAGTCGCGCACGGGCGCCGTGAAGATCTCCCCGTCGGGGATGTTGGCCTGGCCGGTACACGGGATCGTCGGGATGTCCTTGATGCTGAACGCCAGGTCCGTCCCCGGCCCCGCGATCCGCACGCGGTCCGTCCGGTCCATCCACTCCTTCAGCGGGGCCACGAGTCCGTCCAGCTTGGAATAGTCGAACGTACACACGTCGAAGTAGAAGTCCTCGAACGCCTCCGTGCTCATGCCGGCCTGCTGGGCCATCGACGCCGTCGGCCAGCGCAGCACGGTCCACCGGGTCTTCGGCACGCGCGTCTCGGTGTGGACCGGGTTCCACCAGAGCGACCGGAAGAGTTTCATCCTATCGTCGGGGACATCGGAGAACTCCGTACTGTTCTCCGCCCCCCGGACGCCCAGATAAGCGTCCATCTCCGCCATGCGCTTCTGCTCGAACTCGCCCGTCAGCCGCATCTGCGCCTCCGTGGCATGGCGGTACAGGGCGCGCAGGACGCTGTTGCGCTTGACGGTCACGAACGGCAGGCCGCCCGCCGCCGCGATCCGCTCCACCAGCAGCGTGACCACGTCGTCGGGGACGTCATACGCCTCCACCAGCACCTTCTCGCCGGGCTGCACTTTGGTCGAATAGCGGATCAGGACATCGGCGAGCTTGGCGACGCGCGGGTCTCTCATGGGGGGTACTCCTTAGACAAACTGCGTCCATTATACCTGCCCCGTCCCCGCGCCAACCCTGTCGGCCTCCGCCCGCCTGCGCCAAAGCGCCAGAACCCTCGCCGCTGAAAACCTTCGCTCCCTCCCTGCTGGAGCCGACAACAAGTACGATGCCCTCGGCACCGCCCGATACGACGGCTGCAGCAGGGATCTGTCGGACCGCTACGCGCCGGGGGGCGGGTCGCAGACGCCCTCCTGCGACACGTCCGGCTTCCAGGGGCAGTGGGGCGCCTACACCGACCTTGAGACCGGCCTGGTCCTGATGGGACACCGCTACTACTCCCCCGGCACAGGAAGGTTCCTGACCAGGGACCCCAAGGGCTACGGCGGCGGCGTCAACCTCTACGGCTTCACCGGCAACAACCCCGTCAACCAACAGGACCCGGACGGCACGGACTACGGGGACTACCTGCTGGGCATCGGCGACTCGCTCAACCCCGTCAACATCGCCAAGGGTACCGTCGCCCTGGGCCGGTACTTGGTGTCTGGCCACGCCAGCGCCTCCGCGCTCGGCCACGCCTTCATCCAGAGCATCAACCCGACCGACCCCGACATCGACGACCGCGAGATGGGGCGGCGCGCGGCCAACCTGGTTGGAGTGGTCGTCGCTGCCAGCAAGACGGCGGGCGCGGTCGCCAGTAGAATTGGGACAGCGGGCGAGGCTAGCCACGCTTTATCTACTTCTGCTATTCCTGATTCGTACATTAATAAGGAGTATACAGTCGATATGCGGGCTGCGCCTGCTAGTTCTGGTATAAATGCAGCAGGCTATCCAAGAAATGGGCCTTGGTTTTGGAGGCAAATGTTGGCAAACCATCCAGAACTGTTCGACACAACTAATGCCACTCGTATTAGAGCTGGCCGCTCGCCTATCGTCAATCGTGGGTGGATTGCAAAGAATCCGAATCATGCTGGCCTTCTTGACCAGAGATTGATACATCATCATATCGACCAAGGGCCAATTGCAACGCCGCTACCGGAAAGCATCCATAAGGCGTGGCACGGCATCTTACATCCGAACTAACGGCAGAAATCATGAATGCAGATGAATTCGTCAACAACCTGCTGTTATGTGCACCCCCTCTAGAAAAACTACTGGGACTTGGTTTCACGGCATTGGAGGCCGAAGAATTCCGGGGAAGTTTCCATTGTCCTATCAAGATAGACGGAGAAAGTAACACGGAGCCACTCTTAGATTTAGTTCAGCACTATGATGCCTCTCGTGTCGAAATAGGCATACTCCGTCTGGCAAACAAGGTAAGCCAAACTGCACATGGGTGGCAAGTCGGAGCTGAAGAAACAAACCCGCTTATCGTAAGCAGGCAAAGCGGTGAAGTTTTCGTGGAAGAGGCAGGGACAAATAGGCACATAATCTGGGCTTGTGCTAAGGATGGCGAACATTTCCTAAGCGCAGTCATAGTTGCGGCTTGTTTTCTATCTCAGTGCATCTATGATTTTGAATTGAACGATAATCAAGAAGCTAAATGTTCCTTAGCAGACAGGTGTGCTACCGAAGCGGGCGGGGGGAAGTACTTGAGGTTCTACCAAATGCTAGTCGGTTGCGAGGTGTAACTAAATCTTTTCACCACCTACGCGCCCGACGACCGCCGCGCCAGCAAGACGGCGGCGGGGGCGACCACCTTCTACGTCTACGACGAGGCGGGCGGCCCCGCCCCGCTGGTCGAAGAACAGATGAGCGGCACGACGGCTTCTGTAACCATGGGCTGGGGCCGAGCCGCCGACGGCCTGCGCGCCCGCTACTCGCCCGCCACCGGCGGCCCCTACTCCCTGTTCGCCTTCGACCCGCAGGGCAGCGTGTCCCAGCGGCAGACCGGCGGCGACACGCTCTCCCCCGCCCTCGACACCGCCCTCTAC
>CAXUCQ010000434.1:0-3158 GCA_964249295.1 uncultured Armatimonadales bacterium
GCGGCCTGCCTGGCAGGCCTGATGCTGATACTCACTCCCCCCACGGACGCACAGAACACCATGACAAACACCCCCACCAGCGCGCAAGTCCTGCAGGACATGGCGGCGACGCTCAACTATTCGCTCGGGCGGCCCCGCGCGGTCACGATCAGCCCTGACGGGCAGACCATCCTGTTCCTGCGGAGCGGGCCGCGTGACCGGACGCTGCACCTGTACGAGTTTTCCGTGGCGACCAAAGAAACGCAGGAGCTGCTGACGCCCGAAGACGTGCTGCACGGGGCGACCGAAACGCTGTCCGTGGAGGAACGGGCCCGGCGCGAGCGGCAGCGGCAACTGTTGAAGGGGTTCACGTCGTTTTCGCTGTCCGAGGACGGGGCGCAGATATTGGTGCCGCTGTCCGGCAGGCTCTACGTCGTGCGCCGCAACGAAAAACGCGTGACCGCGCTGCCGGGCCAGGGCTGGATCGACGCGCGGTTCTCGCCGGGCGGGAAGTTCGTGGCAGGAGTGAAAGACGACGAGCTGTTCGTCATCGATGTCGGCGCGGGGACGCTGACGCAGTTGACGCACGGGGCGTCCGAGACGCTGACGCACGGCGTCGCCGAATTCGTCGCGCAGGAGGAGATGGACCGATTCGAGGGCTTCTGGTGGTCGCCGGACGGGCAGACGCTGGCCTATGAGGAGGCCGACCTTAGCCCCGTGCAGACGCTGTACATCCCGGACCCGATGCACCCGGAACTGGCCCCGAATGCGTTCCGCTACCCGCGCGCGGGGACGCCCAACGCGGTCGTGCGCGTCGGCCTGATCCCCCGCGCGGGCGGCCCGACGACCTGGGTGCGGTGGGACGCCCAGACGTACCCGTACCTGGCGCGCGTGACGTGGCCGAAGCACGCGCCGCTGACGCTGCTGGTGCAGGCCCGGCCCCAGACCAAGGAGCAGATCCTGGCCGCCGACGCCGCGACGGGCGAGACCCGCGTGCTGCTTTCCGAGGCCGACCCGGCCTGGCTCAATTTGGAGCGGAGCACGCGCATCCCCCGCTGGCGCGAGGACGGCAGCGGCTTTTTCTGGTCCACGGAGCGCGACGGCGACTGGCAGCTCGAGCTGCGCGATGCGAGCGGCCGGTTGGTCCGAGAACTCACCCCCGTCGGCTTCCACTACGACGGCCTCGTCGATGTGGACGAGGGGACGCAGACGGTGGTCGTCAGCGGCGGCCCGGACGCGCGGGAGGGGCAGGCGTACCGCGTCCCGCTCAGCGGCGGCGCCCCGACTCAGATCACGACGGGACACGGCGACCACGCCCTGCTGTTCGCCAAGAATCATCAGGTCTCCGTCGACCAGTTCTCTCTCGCGGACGGCACGACCGACGCCCAGGTGCGGGACGCGCAGGGGAAAGTCCTGGCGTCGCTGCCGTCCGTGGCCGAGACACCGCCGTTCCTGCCCCGTTTCGAGCTGACCACGGCGCACGGGAAGGGGCGCGACTATGATGCCGTCCTGGTTCGCCCGCGCGGCTTCCAACCGGGGCGCAAGTACCCGGTCATTTTGGACGTGTACGCCGGGCCGACCGTCAAAGTCGTGCAGGCCGCCGCGCGGACGTACATGATGGACCAGTGGGTGGCCGACCAGGGCTACGTCGTCGTCTCACTGGACGGGCGCGGCACGCCGGGTCGGGGCCGCGACTGGGAGCGGGCCGTTCACAACAACCTGATCGACGTCGCCCTCGACGACCAGGTGGACGGCCTGCAAGCCCTGGGCCGCCAGTACCCGGAACTGGACATGGCGCGGGTGGGCGTCAACGGCTGGTCGTTCGGCGGCTACTTCGCGGCGATGGCGACGATCCGCCGCCCGGACGTGTTCGCGGCGGGCGTCGCCGGTGCGCCCGTGACGGACTGGCAGGAGTACGACACCTGCTACACCGAGCGGTATATGGACCTGCCTGCGGCCAACCCCGACGGCTACCGGAAGTCCAGCGTGATGACCTACGCAGATCAGCTCGCGCGCCCGCTCTTGATCATCCACGGCGTCACGGACGACAACGTGTACTTCGTCAACACGCTCAAGCTGGCCGAGGCGTTGTTCGAGGCGGGCAAGCCGTTCACGCTGCTGCCGATGACCGGCACGCACATGGCCGGCGCGACCGACCCTCTCCAGCAGACGCGCCTGTGGGGCCGCATCATGGACTTCTTCGGCAGTCATCTAGGCGCGGCGAAGTAGGAGGGGAACCCACCTCCTTGCTCCGGTCGTGCCTCCCTCCGCAGGGGTCCTCCCGAGACGGGAGGACAGGCAGCGCTTGGGACGAGAGGTACAATTGTTCTTCCAAGGCTTGCCGCCGAACTGCCGCCTCAACTGAGCGTTGCTGAATGCCCACCACCGGTCGGTCCTCCCGCATCGGGAGGACCCCTGCGGAGGGAGGCACGACCGGAGCAAGGAGGTGGGTTCCCCTCACTTCATCCCCGTCAGAGTCCGTAAGCCCGCGACGCCGGGGCCGCCGTCGCCCGAGGCGATGTCCAGAACGAAGCCGTCCCACGCCTTGCCTTTTTCGCCGTTCAGGCTGCCGTCCATCTGCGCCGCCAGGTCGTCGGCTTCGACGTCGGCCTTGACGGCGATCTGGGCCAAGGCGAGCGCCGAGCGCGACTTGGCCTGGGTCACTTCGGGAACGTCGTGGCCCGGTGCGTAGTCGCCGTCCTCGAACGCGCTGTTAAATGTCGGCGGCTCGGCGCGCGGGTCGTCCCAGGTGCCGAACCAGTCGCCGCCGCGCCGGGCGGCGACGAAGAGGCGCGGCGGGTTGGACGGGACGGCGGATCGGGTCGCGGCGGAGAGCGATCGCAGCAGCGCCAGGGCGGCGGCGGCGCGGAACGCGCGCCATTCGTCGCGCAGTTTGCCCTCCGTCCCGGCATCGTCCCAGTTCGGCAGGTGAAAGTCCAGGTTGGAGTAGTCGCGGGCGGTGATGTCCAGCGGGTCGGCGTGGGACCGGCGCAGAAAGGCCAGACGCGCGGGCAGGGTGTAGCCGAGTTTGTCGTCCAGCCCGCGCCAGTCGTCCGACGTGTCGCCGCCGTAGCCGGGCGGCGCGGTCTCGCGCCAGACCAGGCCGCCCAGTCCGGGGCGGGCGGCGCCGGCGGCCACAAGCCCCGTCAGGGCGGCCCGTACCGTGGGTGTGAGCGGGC
>CAXUCQ010000435.1:0-3155 GCA_964249295.1 uncultured Armatimonadales bacterium
AGGGCAAGCCAGCCCTCAGCCCAGAACCCTCATCGCCTGTTCGACCACGGCCTCTTCGGGGACGCTGTCGGCGACCTGTTCGCCCAAAGCGCGCCACTGGGCGCGGAGGGGTTCGAGCGCGTCCAGGAGCAGCCAGCGGTGGTCGGACAGACCGAGGAAGACGCCGCTGGTGGCGAGCGTGTCATAGAGTTCGGCCCCGTCGTAGTCTTCGCCCAACGTTTTGAAAGCGAAGTATTGGACGACGCGGTTATCGACGGGCTGCCCGCCACCGGCGGCGACGATCCGGCGCGCGGCTTCCACGGGGTCGTCCCAGTCTGTGCCGCCGACGGCTTGCTGGAACGGGGCCAGAGACGCCGCCGACAGGTAGTTGTAGAAGAGCAGGTCGTCTTCCTTGGGTTCGTCGATGTTCAGCAGCCAGGAGCGCAGGCCGTAGGACATGCCGCGCGCGACGGGGAAGAAGCGCGGGCCGCGCAGCATCCGGGGGGCGACCTCGTCGAAATGGACCTTCTCACGACCGTAGATCTGCGCCAACTCACCGGGGACGGCGTCGGAGGGCATGGCCGCGCCGTAGGTGGCGACGAGTTCCTCCAACGTCCGCTCGACGGGGCGCTGCTTGTCGAGGTAGCGCTGCGCCAGGTCCCAGCGGCGGTCCACGGCGACGAAGCGGCGTGGGTGCGACTCCAGGGCGTGCCGGACCAGGCCGACGCTGATGCTGTCGTCGTCGAGTTCGCGGGCGATCTCGCTGATGCGCGCCGGCTCGCCCAGGCGCACCAGGACGCGGTGCAGCAGTGTCACGAGAACGTCGTCGGCGAGCGTGTCCGCCGGGGCCGCCGTCGGCGCGGCGCTTTTTTTGGTGGCAGCGCGTTTGTCTGCCGTCTTGGTGGTCGCCATGGGGTCTCCTCAGGGGGTGTCGGGACTTGGTGGGTCAGACGGGGGTGGCCGTCAGGTCGTAAGGCTGCGCCTGGGTCACGCGGGCGCGGATGATGGTGCCGGGGCGGGCGTCGCTGCCGGGGAGCAGCACTTCGCCGTCGATCTCCGGGGCGTCGCGGAACGAGCGCCCGTAGGCGTCGGCGCCGCGTCGGCCTTCCACGAGCACGTCGAGGGTGCGGCCCACCCAGGCCGCGTTGCGCGCCAGGCGGATCGGCTGCGGCGCTTCCATCAGACGCTTTTTGCGCTCTCGCATGACCTGGGGCGGTACGGGGTCGGGCAGTTCGAACGACGGCGTGTTCTCCTCGGCGCTGTACGTGAACACGCCGACGCGGTCGAAACGCATTTCTTGGACGAACGACAGCAGATGGTCGAACTGGGCGTCGGTCTCGCCGGGGAAGCCGACCAGAAACGTCGTGCGGAGGGCGAGGTCGGGGACGGCGTCGCGCAGCCTGCCGAACAGGCGCTTGTACTGCTCGACACTGCCGCCGCGCTTCATGGCCTTGAGCATCGCGTCGTCGCCGTGCTGCAGGGGCATATCGATATAGGGGATAAGCTGCGGGATGTCGCGCAGGGCGTCGATCAGCGGCGGGCGGACCATCGTGGGGTAGCAGTACAGCAGGCGCAGCCAGCGGACGCCCGGCACGGCGGCGAGGGCGGCGAGCAGTTCGGGCAGCGCGAGGCGCCCGTACAGGTCCATGCCGTAGGCCGTGGTGTCCTGCGCGACGAGGTTGAGTTCCACGGCCCCGGACGCCGCGAGCGCCGTGGCCTCGTTCACCAATCGCTCGATGGGCTTGGACCGATGACGGCCCCGGATGCCGGGGATGGCGCAGAACGTACACGCATGGTCGCAGCCTTCGGAGACCTTGAGATAGGCGGTCCAGGGCGTCGCCGTCGCGCGCAGGCGCGTTTGCGGGATCAGCGGGTACTTGTCGCCGACGGGCGAAACGAGGTTGGGCAGGGCGGGGCGCGCGCCGAAGACGACGTTGCCCACTCGGGGGCCGCTCTCGATGCCCAGGAACGCATCGACTTCGGGGATCTCGCGGGCCAGATCGCCGCCGTAGCGCTGGGCCAGGCAGCCCGTCACGATGACCTTGGAGACCTGCCCGCGCCGCTTGCGGCGCACGGCGTCCAGGATCGCGTTGACCGACTCTTCCTTGGCGGCGTCGATGAAGCCGCAGGTGTTGACGATCAGCACGTCGGCGTCGCCCTTGTCCGCCACGAACCGCACGTCGCCCTCTCCGGCGAGCGCGCCGAGCATTTCCTCGCCGTCCACCTGGTTCTTGGCGCAGCCCAGTTGGACCAGCCCCACTTTAGTTGTCAAACCTCGTCCCTTCATCGCGACACACGAAAACAGCCGGGATAGTATACCCGCAAACGGGGTGCGGGGTCAACCGGCGGGCGTTGGGTCAGAGGTCCGTGTCGTCCAGGAAGATCACCCGCAGCTCCGTCACGCGCGGCAGACGGTCGTCGTTGGTGACCAGGGCCTGACAGCCGCTCTGGATCGCCGTGGCCGCGACCACCGCGTCTGCGGTCCGAAGGTTGTACCGGGCGCGCAGGTCGGCGGCTTCGGCGACGGCCAGGGTCACGGGCAGCATGTCGAAGTTCTCGCTGCCGATAAACAGATCGCGGTAGCGGTCTGCCAAAGCGGGTGCGCCGCGCTGGAGCGGCTGCACCAGCGTCTCCAGCAGTGTGATCGTGGACACCACGCCCGACATCTCGCCGTCGGCGATGCGCCGGAAGATGGGCCGCACCAGGGACACGTAGCGCGGGTTGGCCTCCACGTAGTAGATCACCGACATGGTGTCCAGACCGACGCGCGAGACGCCGGCCAGCAGATCACTGAGCCGAGGCATGGACGGACGCGTCTCCTTGCAGGCTCCCGTAGTCGCGGTCGTCGCGCAGTTCGTCGAGGTACTGCCTCACGTCCACGCCGTCCCAGATCTCCTTGCCCAGCCCTTCCAATTCGGTGATGCGATGCTTGCGCGGGTGCGCGTCCGTGGCCAGACGCCCCCGGACGTACTCCTCCAGGGAGAGGCCGATGCGGCGGGCCTCCTCCGCCAGTCGCGTGGTTTCTTCCGGCAGCAGATCGATGGTGATGGTCAACGCGCGCTCCTTCCCCGTGCCGCCGTGGGCGGCGTCGGACAGCACCATTGTACCACAACGCGGGGGGACCGACGTGCGGACGCCCCCGGCGGGGCTTGCCGGGGGCGTGGTCGGTGGGGGCG
>CAXUCQ010000436.1:0-3152 GCA_964249295.1 uncultured Armatimonadales bacterium
ACGCTGACGACGGGAACCGGCAGCCGGGCGCGGCGGCGCAGGCCCATGCGCTCCGCCCGCAAGTATGCGTCCAGCCCGAAGCCGTACAACCCGGCACAGCCGCCCAGCAGTCCGCGCAGCAGGCCGGGGACCAGGCCCCGCCGCCCTGGCTCGGCGATCACGCTCAGGGCATAGGCTTCTAGATCGGCTTTCAAGCGCGACGCCACTGGCCGGCATCCTGACGGGCGGGCGGTCGGGCGCCGACCAGACGCTCGGCCTCCAGCTCCAGCGCGTCGATGGCGTCCCCGATGCGCTGCGCCCAGCGCTCCTGCTCCTGCTCGGAGCGTGCGTCGGCGGGGACAAAGATCGGCTCGCCGTAGACAAGCGCCGCGCGCGCGAAGGGCAGCGGCACCAGATATCTGTCCCACGTCGGCATCAGCCTGCGGGGCGCGGCGCTGACGCCGGCCGGGATGATCGGACAGCCGGACTTCTGGGCCAGAAAGATGGAACCGGGCTGGACCCGGCGGCTCGGCCCGCGCGGGCCGTCCGGCGTGAAGGCCAAGGTCGCGCCCGCCTTCAGGTGGCGCGTCATGGTCAGCGCCGCCTGGATCGCGCCCCGCGCCGAGGTCGAGCCTCGCACCGTGTTCCAGCCGAAGCGCCGGAAGATGCGGTTCTGGTACTCGCCGTCCCGCGACGTCGAGATGATCGCCCAGTAGCCCCGGCCCCGGAAACGCGCGATCGGGATGATCGTCCGGCCGTGCCAGCTCACCAGGATCACGCCCCCCCGCCGCTGCTGCTCTTCGACGCGCTCCTCGCCGACCACGCTCAGGCGCGTCGTCCGCGTGAGCAGTCGGACCGCCCAGTAAACCAGAAAAGAAACGATGCGGAACTTCATTTTGCGGTCGGTCCACGGCTCATCGTGCGGTCGGTCCACGGCTCATCGTGCGGTCGGTCCACGGCTACGGCGCGACGGCGGCGGTCGGCAGGGCCGCCGCGCCGTCAAAAGGGCCTGGTTCGTCACGGCCCGCGTCGCCGTCGTCCGGGTCATCCCGCCGCGACTGCGCCGTGTAGAGGTCCCAGTACAGGCCGCGCCGTCGCAGCAGTTCGGGGTGCGTCCCGGCCTCCACGATCCGGCCCTCCTGCAGCACCAGGATCTTGTCGGCGTTCTGGATGGTGGACAGGCGGTGCGCGATGACCAGGGTCGTCCGCCCCCGCATCAGGGTCTCGAGCGCGTCCTGGACGACCTTCTCGGACTGGGTGTCCAGGGACGACGTGGCTTCGTCCAGAATCAGCAGGCGCGGGTCTTTCAGCAGGGCGCGGGCGATGGCGATCCGCTGGCGCTGGCCGCCGGAGAGCTGGACGCCCCGCTGGCCGACGACCGTGTCGTAGCCGCGCGGCAGTTGGGCCGGGTCGGAGATGAAGTCGTGCGCGTTGGCGGCGCGGGCGGCGCTCTCGATGTCGGCCGCCGTGGCGTCCGGGTTGCCGTAGGCGATGTTCTCGCGGACGGTGCCGCCGAACAGCATCGTCTCCTGCGGCACGATGCCGATCTGGGAGCGCAGCGAGTGGATGGTGACGTCGCGCAGGTCGTGGCCGTCGATCAGGATCTGGCCCGCCTGCGGGTCGTAGAAGCGCGGGATCAGGTCCGAGATCGTGCTCTTGCCGGCCCCGGACGGGCCGACCACGGCGACGACCTCGCCGGGGTTCATCGTGAACGACAGGTGGCGCAGCACGGGCGTGTCGGCGTTGTAGGCGAAATCCACCTGGCGGAACTCGACGCGGCCCTGGACGGGCGGCAGGGTCGCCGCGCCGGGCCGGTCCTCGATCTCGGATTTCACATCGAGCACATTGGTCATGATGCGCGCGGCGCCGGCGTACATCTGCTCCCAACTGATCCGCACGTCGCCCAGGGCGGACACGCCGACGGCGATCTTCTGCAGCAGGAAGATGAACGTCCCGAGCTGGCCCATCGTCAGGTCGTGGGTGATGACCTCGTGGCCGGCGACCCACAGCGCCAGGCCCATGCCGAGGGCGCCCAGGACGTCGGTCACGGGCTTGATCTTGGCGCTCTGCCGGGCGACCAGCATCGACAGGTCCTTGGCCGTCTGGTTCTCCTGGCGGAACCTTCGGATCTCGGTCTGCTCCGCCGAGAAGGACTGGATGACCCGGATGCCGCCCAACGTCTCCTCCATGATGGTGTTGACGTCGGCCAGCTTGTCCTGCGTGTTGCCGGTCATGCTGCGGATCAGGCGGGTCAGGCGGCTGATCGTCGCCGCCATCACCGGCACGACGATCAGCGCGGCCAGCGAGAGTTTCCAGGAGATGTGGAAGATCAGCCACAGGCCGCCGACCATGGTGATGGGGCCGGAAGAGATGTCTTTAAACTTGGCGACGATGCCCTGCAGCAGCGGGACGTCGTTGTTGATGGTCGACATCAGCGCCCCGGTCCGCTGCCGGTTGAAAAAGCCGAGCGAAAGCCCCTGCAGGTGGCGGTAGATGTCGTTGCGCAGGCGCAGGCCCAGCCGCAGGCCGGACTCGGTGAACGACACGGCCTGACAGTAGGTGAAGACGGCGCGGACCGTGTAGAGGGAGACGAGGGCGACGCTGATGCGCGTCAGCTCCCCCAGCTCCGCCGACGTGACTCGCTGGTGGACCGAGTTGGTGGTCGTGTCCAGGAAGGGTTTGAGCAGCAGGGCGACCAGCAGGTCCATGCCGCTGACGCCCGCCGCGCAGAGCATGGCGGTGATCAGGAAGCGGCGGTCGGGCCGGATATACCCCCCCAGGCGCTGCCACACTTGACGCGATTGGCTCATGTCTGTACTATACCAGAAAACTCAACGCACAACAAAGCGCAGGCTGAGCAGCAGCACGAAAACCAGCGCGAACAGCGCCGAAATGTGCTCGCGATTCCGCAGCGCCTGCGCCCACTCATACCGGCCCACGCCCGCCGTGCGCGGCCACGGCGACGGCAGCAGGCGGGGGACCTGGCGCAGATACTCTTTGTACGGGGCGCCGAAGTGGGACTTCAGAAAGCCCTCCTCGTAGAAGATCGCCGCCAGGTGGAAGACCAGGAACAGCGACACCATCCCCGCGACGCCCCACGCGCCCAGGCAGGACACCAGGCCGTACCCGACCGCCAGCATCAGCGAACCGAAGTACAGCGGGTTGCGGAAGTG
>CAXUCQ010000437.1:0-701 GCA_964249295.1 uncultured Armatimonadales bacterium
CTCGCGGGAGTGCGCGCGGCGGGGGGACAGGGCGAGACGCGCCAGCAGGGCGCCGGTCTTCTGGGTGCGGAAGCGGGTGACGGCGTGGTCGCCCAAGTCGGCGCGCAGCCCGCCCAACAGTTGTACTCGCCATGCGTCCATGCGCCGGGGTCCCTCGGGTATTTTTCAGGCACGGAACGTGCCGACAGTCAGATTCGGTTTTCCAGAGACCATTCTCCAGCAGCGCCGGTGAATACTCCTGCTATTGATACGGGTTTGTTCGGCGCCCGGAGGCCGAGAACCGGATCAGGAGCGTACACGGCGGGGCATCAGACCGGGACGTCGGGGTGCAGGGGGCGCAGCTCTTCGAGGTGGGACCGGAGGTACGTCAGCAGGCGGCGGCGCTTCTCGACGCCGCGATGCCGCTCACCGGCGGAAGCCGCCACGGGCAGCAGGTCCGGCGCGACGGCGGCGACGCGCTCATAGACGGACCGCCAGCGCTTGTGGGCCGTGGACGGCGAGATGTGCAGGGCTTGGGAGAGTTCCTCGTCGGAGTCACCGAGCAGGGCCTGCAGAAGCATCTCCTGTTCACCCGGCTTGAACCCGAAGCGCGGCGGCGCGTAGAAGAACAGCGGCGACAGCGCACTGCCGTCTTTGACCTCGTCGCGCCGCACCCCGGTCAGATAGGGACGCGCCTCGTCCACAGGCGGCGGCAGGGCGCC
>CAXUCQ010000437.1:711-3148 GCA_964249295.1 uncultured Armatimonadales bacterium
CCTGCATCACGTGCTTGATCTTGTAGCCCCCGTGCGTGAAGACGAGCGCCTCGATCAGTTTGGCCTTCACCCAGCGGACCCCCTCGGCGGACAGCCGATCCGCCGCCCACCCGATGTTCAGCACCAGCAGGTTCAGGCCCTCGCCCGCGTTCGCGCGGGCGACCGCAGCGCGGGACAGAACGGGCGTGTCGCCGCCCAGTGCCTGCTGCGCCGCCTGGGCGGCCAGCGGCGGCGGCAGCCGGGTCTGCGCCGCCCCGACGAAGTCGTCCGTCACGAAGACGCTGGCCCCGAACCCGACCAGGCGCCGCGCCGACTCGCCCTCTTCGATCACCGTCAGCGACAGGGAGCCGGAGCCGAGCCACTGCCGCCACACATCCGGCAGACACGCCCGGACCGACGGATCGCAGACGAACTCCGGCGGCAGCAGATCAAGGCAGGGTCCCACGTCTCCCATGTGGGCGGGTCGGTATGTCAGATGCATCGCTTTCCCTCAGAGAACGATTGAGCAGAGAACGACTAGCGTGTAAACGACACCGCGCTCGTCTCCACACCGTAGGCGAGCATACACGCCCGAAAAGTTACCCTTTTATGTCATTGATTCCTGCCCGCCTGCCTGATACAATCAGCAGGACGCGCACGGACGCGCAAAGTTCACGGCGAATCAACAGCAGACCGGCCGTTTTGTTAATGATTATGTAATGGAAGGGTTGTATAATCCCCACAGCCGCCGGAAAAACCCTCCGCGCCGCCGTCGCTCAGACACTTGTTCGGTTTCTCTCGTCCCGGACCGGGTGAAGTCGTCCCGGCTGTACCGGCTCTGCCCCGACACTGACCATCGGAAAGGACCCAGAACAATCATGCACGCACCAGACCAACGCCCCAGCCGCGCCCAGCGGCGCAGCAAGCGCGACCGCGCCAAGCGCCTGTCCTCGTTCGCCCGGACCGGGCGACGCGCCCTGCCCGCCGGCCTCGCCCTCGCCTTCCTGCCGCTCGGCCTCGCCCACCCCGCCCAGGCGCGGCCCGCCGTCACCGGACCCCTCCACGCCTTCAAGGCATTCCGCTTCCAGGCTGCCGTTCCTCCGCGGGTCCAGACGCCTCTCGCCACCGCCGGTTCCACCGACACCTGGGACGGCAGCACCGGCGACTGGAACACGGCGACGAGCTGGAGCCTGGGCGTCATCCCCAACGGCGCCAACGGCACGTTCTACGCCGTCGTCAACCCCGCCGGCACGAGCGACAACCTGACACACTCCTCCAGCATGGGGCCGGGCGGCGTCGACACCATCCTGAGCTTCAACAACGCCGGCACTTTCAACATGACGGGCGGCATCCTCGCCGGCTCGGCGAGCGGCGCCGCGTTCACCAACAGCGGCACGGCGAACCTGACCGGCGGCACCCTCCGCAACTTCACCATCACCGGCAACGCCCTCAGCCTCAACGGGAGCGGCACGCTCGACAACGTCACCACCGGACTGACCGGCACCGTCTTCGGCACGCTGACCTTCGCCAACAACACGGTCGCCACGGTGGGCGGCGGCAGCTCCCTGAGCCTGGGCAACTACAACGACGGCGTCACGGAAACGCTGACCGGCGCGGGCGCCCTCGTCCTGGGCAGCGCCGGCGGTGCCGGCACGCTCAACGTCGGGCAGTACGACGCGGGCGCCATCGGCGCCGGCACGGTCGTGTCGTCCGGCGGCATGGGCGGCACGATCAACGGCGAGAACGGCTCCAGCAGCCTGACCAACAACGGCACCATCCAGGCCAACGGCGCGACGCTGACCATCCAGGGGCTGGGCGGCTTCACCAACAACTTGACGCTCCAGGCCATCAACGGAGGGACGCTCAACCTCGACAGCAGCCTGACCAACACCGGCCTGCTGACCGCCGGGACCGGCAGCACGATCAACCTCAACGGCATCACCCTGACCGGCAGCAACAACGGCAGCAACGACCTGGTCACGAGCGGCACCGGCGTCGTCGACGTCAACCAGTCCTCACTGACCGACGTCACCGCGGGGGCGGGCGCCGCCGTCAGCGTCATCAACGGGCGCTCCAACGCCTTCGGCACGCTCACCAACAACGGGGTCGTCACCGTCGCGTCCGGCGACACCCTCGGCCTGGGCAGCTACAACGAAGGGTCGATCACCCTGGCCGGCACCGGCAGCGTCCTCCTCACCGGCGGCACGCTCGCCGTCGGACAGTACGACGCCGCCACGATCAACGCCGGCCAGACCGTCTCGGCGACCAGCGGCGCGAGCGTCCTCAACTTTGACAACGGCGGCAGCAGTCTGACAAACGGCGGCACGATCCAGGCCAGCGGAGGCACGCTCACCATGCAGGGCGCGAACGCCGGCTTCACCAGCAGCGGCACCCTGCAGGCCGTCGGCGGCGGCACGCTCGACCTCAACCCGAGCCTGACCAACCTGGGGACCCTGAC
>CAXUCQ010000438.1:0-2102 GCA_964249295.1 uncultured Armatimonadales bacterium
GAAGGACGACCCGGCGCGCTTCACCCGTTCGTGGTTCGCCTGGGCGAACACGCTGTTCGGGGAGCTGATCCTGACCCTGGACCGCGACTGGCCGGGCCTGCTCGCTTCGGCGTAGGGACCCAACCCCCTGCTGGGGACGACAGGGCTGTGCAGGCCCAGCAGGCCGTGCAGCCCCCGACAGACACCCAGAGGCGGGGTCGCCACTGGCGGCGGGGGGTTCTTGGGCGGGACGACTCAAAGGGGGCGCACCGTCATGCGCCCCCTTGGAATGCCGTCAGCGACTTCGGTCCGTGTCAGGCCCCGCTACGCGGACGCCGCCAGCTCGCGCGTGACCGTGTCGTAGTCGAAGTTGGCCTGGAACAAGGCCCGGTCGCCCCAGCCGTAGCCGACCGACAAAGACTTGTCGTAGCGGTACAAGGAGACCGGGAACGCCACGCGCTTGGTGTCGAACAGCTCGCCGTCGCCGTCGTAGCCGCGCGGGATGTCGTCGGGCGTGATGGCGCGGACGCAGGACTTGATGACCGGGCGGCCCTCGCCGTCGGACCCCAGCCAGACCACCCAGCCCTCGTACTGCTCGCTGATGCCGGGGTGCGTCGGGTCCAGCGTCTGCGGGAACGCCGGGTTGTTCTTCTCCAGCACCACATGGATGAAGCCGATGTGGCCGCCCAGCTCGGGACACTGCACGAAGTTGCTGCCCAGGCCCACCCGGTGGACGCGGTCCCACAGCTCCATGCCGATGGCCCGGTGCAGGCCGTCGATGCAGCCCGCCAGGCGGAACCCGCTCAGGCCGTCCGGCGACGCGCTCTCGAAGTAGGTCAGCGACTTGGTCTCGCTCATCGACCGCGCGCCGATCATCACCTTCTCGCCCTCTAAATTGGGCAGGCGCACGGAGTTCTTGTACGACTCGACGCGCGGCTCGGCGTCGTCCGGCCCGACGATGCCCCTCACCCAGACGCCCTCGCCGATCTCCGTCAGCGCCCCGTCGTCCTCACCGCCCGTCGGCCCGGACACGAACTCGACGCCGCCGAACAGGTGCTGCAGCTCCAGCTGCCCCGCGCGCGCCGCCGGGTCCAGGTAGCCGCCGTAGACGCCCACGTCGTGGATGAAGCGCCCGTCCGCGAACACCACTTTGCCCCGGTAGCCCTGCCCCGTCACGAAAAAGCCCGGACGCCCCCCGTCCAGCGTCACCGGCACCAGGCGCAGGTCTTCCATGATGACGCCCTCGGGGTTGGGGTCGTACCAGACCCTGCCCGCGCGCGGCGGACACGCCGGGACGGGCGTGCGCGGCCCGCGTATCCGGGTGAACGGGAACGCGCGGGCCATGTCGTAGACGTTGTGCATCCCGAACATCTGGTCCGCCGTCATGTAGAAAAGAAGATTGGTCGAGTACAGCTCGCGCGTCTCCGGGTCTTTCATCCGCGACAGGCGCACCGTCACGGCGTACTCGGTCCGCCCCGTTTCGGGGTCGACCCACGACTGGATGGGTCCGTTGAAGGCCGCCTCCCACGCTTTGCCGGGCTTGCGGGCCTGCACGCCGAACTCGCGGACGGTGTGCGGCACCACCGCCGGCGCGTCGGCGGTCGTTGACGGATCGTTCGGTTGAACCACTGCGTTCAAATAAGCCTCCCCTGAGCGGAGCGGCGGGCGCGCAGGCCGCGGGCATCGGTCGTCTTTGGCCGGCCCCCGGACAAACCCCTGCGCGCCGCCCTCGCGGCGCCTGTTGACGGTGACAGTATAACACTTAATCGTGACGGAATACCCGCTTTGCTTGTTCCACGGACAATCTTTTTTGCCCGGCGTCAGCCGCGTTACAGTCCTGCGCCCGGTTCCCTTTCTTCGACACCTGCGAACACCCCCCAGTTCTCACGCCGCGCGGCGCGTTTCGGGTACAATCACGGCGGGCCGCCCCCGGACGGGCAACTCTTCCCCACAGCGAGGCTTTCCGTGACCACTCCCCCCAGCACCCCCGCCAAAGTCGGCGTCATCGGGTGCGGCAACATCAGCGGCATCTACTTCCAGGCCGGGCGGACGTTCGACATCCTTGACATCGCCGCCTGCGCGCGCGTGACATCAAGGTCGGCGCAGGCGGCGATGTCAAGGAT
>CAXUCQ010000438.1:2112-3144 GCA_964249295.1 uncultured Armatimonadales bacterium
GGAGCACGGCATCCCCAAAGGCGTCGGCGTCGACGAGCTGCTCGGCGACCCAGACATCGAGATCGTCATCAACCTGACCGTCCCCAGCGCCCACTTCGACATCTGCCGACGCGCCCTCGAGGCCGGCAAGCACGTCCACACCGAGAAGCCTCTGTCGCTCACCCGCGAGGAGGGCCGGGCGCTCCTGGACTTGGCCGAAGCCAACGGCCTGCGCGTCGGCGGGGCGCCCGACACGTTCCTCGGCGCGGGCCTGCAGACGTGCCGGCAGTTGATTGACGAGGGCCGCATCGGCACGCCCGTCGGCGCGACCGCGTTCATGCTCGGCCACGGCCCCGAGGCCTGGCACCCCGACCCCGAGTTCTTCTACAAGGCCGGCGGCGGGCCGATGTTCGACATGGGGCCGTACTACCTGACGGCCCTCACGGCCCTGCTCGGCCCGATGGCGCGGCTGACCGGGTCCGCCCGCGTCTCGTTCCCCGAGCGCACCATCGGCAGCGGCGCCAAGCAGGGGCAGGCCATCGCCGTCGACGTCCCCACCCACGTTTCGGGCATCATCGACTTCGCGGCGGGCGCGGTCGCCACGGTCATCACGTCCTTCGACGTCTGGGGCCACGAACTGCCGCGCATCGAGATCTACGGGACGGAAGGCAGCCTGTCCGTGCCGGACCCGAACACGTTCGGCGGCCCCGTGCGCGTCCGCCACAGCGCCGACAAGGAGTGGCAGGACGTCCCCCTGACCCACGGCTACGCCGAGAACAGCCGCGGCATCGGCGTCGCCGACATGGCCTACGCCATCCGCGAGGGTCGCCCCCACCGCGCGTCCGGCCGGCTCGCCTATCACGTCCTGGAAGCCATGCACGGCTTCCACGACGCCTCCGAGCAGGGAAAGCACTACACGATGGCGAGTACGGTGGAACGCCCCGCCCCCCTGCCCGCGCATTGGCCGTAGGAACCCACCTCCTTGCTGCGTTCGTTCCTCACTCTGCAGGGGTCCTCCCGCGACGGGAGGACGGGCGGCGCATGAGGCCGGAC
>CAXUCQ010000439.1:0-472 GCA_964249295.1 uncultured Armatimonadales bacterium
GTGCATGACCGGCTGTGTGAGGCTTACGGGTGTCCGATTCCGTACTTCCACGCGCTGGATCCGCTGAGTGAACTCGTCTCCTCCTTGCTCTCACACCGCACGCGCAACGCCGACTCCGGCCTGGCGTTCCGCCAGTTGCGCGCCCGTTTCGCCGACTGGGCGCAGGTCCGTGATGCGGCCACGGCGGAGGTCGAGGCGGCCATCGCCCCCTGCACCTGGCCCGAACAGAAGGCCCCGCGCGTCCAGCAGGTATTGCGCCAGATCACGGAGCGGCGGGCGGGCAAACTGTCGCTGGACTTCCTCGAATCACTGTCCGTCCCCGAAGCCCGCGCCTGGCTGGAGGCCCTGTCTGGCGTCGGGCCGAAGACCAGCGCGGCGACCCTGTCGTTCAGCGCCCTGCGCCGCGCGGCCCTCCCGGTGGACAGCCACCACCACCGCGTGGCCGTCCGCCTGGGCCTGATCGGGGCGAACG
>CAXUCQ010000439.1:482-3143 GCA_964249295.1 uncultured Armatimonadales bacterium
GCGCTCCTGGGGGCCATGCTCCCGCCGGACTGGACGGCGCAGCAGGTCTACGACAACCACGAGGTCTTCATGCTCCACGGCCAGCGCTGCTGCTTCTTCCGCAGCCCCGCCTGCGACCGCTGTCCCGTCCTCGATCTGTGTCCGTTTGGACAGGCGCGTTTCCCGCGTTGACCGAGTTGAACGGTGCGGGCACCGGACCGACGGCGCAGTCGATCTCGCCGAACTGCTCCGGGGTCAGCCACCGGACGTGGCCGTCCACGAACGAATAGTCCCCGCCCCCGGAATGCAGCGTGTTGCCGCTGATCGTGCGTCCGCAGAAGGAAGTCACATCGCGCGTGAAGTGGCTCCCTTCGGCGTCAATCCAGCAGATGTCCATATTCAGCAATGTGTCTGACGGGAATGCGATCATGGCTTCAGACGCACCTCGGACGGCCTTCGATGGATAGGGCGGGGGAAACACGTTCAAACGCGCGACGTCAAAGGCATAGTCGATGCTTCCCGAGTCGAACGGGCTGAGCGGGCCTTCGAGCAGACCTTCGTAGCCCCTCGGGTTGTCGGGACACTCGAACACCCGCTTGTCCTTGAGATAGGGAAAAACGCTGTTGTTCCAAAACTCTTGGAGCGGGTACTGACCGTCGTTATCGTGGACGTACATCTCCATGGCCGTCGCGATCTGGCGCAGGTTGTTCTGGCAGGCGGCTCGGCGCCCGCGCTCCCGTGCCGTCGCGAAGACAGGGAAGACAACGGCTGCCACGACGGCGATGATGCCGATGACAATCAAGACCTCGACCAGTGTGAAGCCGCAGCGGTGTTTCATACAGGGTAGAACGTGGATCAGCCGGTTTCGGTTCGACGCGCCGGAACAATGACGGCGTTCTTTCCGTTAGATAAACAGCAACCCTCCGCCTGTGGTATGAAATGATGAGTACGCTTTATGAGTCTGCCCCTGTGTTTTCGCTGGAACATCGTCCCCGTCGCTTTGGCGCTTTTGGCCTGCACTTGCCCCCGAGCAGCCCGCGCCGGCGTTGATGTGCTGACACAGCACGACAACAACGCCCGCACCGGGGCGAACTTGTACGAAACGACCCTGAACACGTCTGATGTCAATCAGGCGCAGTTCGGCAAGATCTTTTCCCGAGACGTCGATGGGGAGGTGTACGCCCAGCCGCTGATCGCCTGTGGTCTCAACATCCCCGGCAAAGGCAGGCACAACGTCGTGTTTGTCGCCACGGAGCATGACAGCGTGTACGCTTTCGACGCGGACGACCCCAAGGCGGACGCGCCCTTGTGGCGTGTCAGCCTCGGCACCGCCGCGCCCGCCGCCGACTTCTACAAAACCCAATGGACCGACATGGACGACGAGGTCGGCGTCACCAGCACGCCGGTGATCGATCTGCACGCGCGGACGATCTATGTCGAGGCAAAGAGCAAGGAGAACGGGGCTTATTTCCACCGCCTCCATGCCCTCGACCTGCTGACGGGCAAGGAGCGCCCCGGCAGTCCGGTCACCGTTGAGGCGAAGGTGCCGGGCAAAGGGGCAGACGCGCAGAACGGCTTTGTGTCGTTCAACCCCTACACGCAGCACCAGAGGCCGGGCCTGCTGCTGGCCAACGGGGTCGTTTATCTGGGCTTCGCCTCGCACGGGGATATGCAGCCGTTCCACGGCTGGCTCCTGGGTTACGACGCCAAGAGTCTGAAGCAGGTCTTTGTCTGGAACACCACGCCTGACGGCAGCGAGGGCGGCATCTGGCAGGCCGGTCAGGGCCTGGCGGCGGACGCCAGCGGCTACATCTACGCCTCAGTCGGCAACGGCGACGCCGACATCCAAGGCGGCGGGCGGGATTTCGGCGAGGCGCTGGTGCGAATCGACCCGACCGTGAAGGCTAACCCGATTGTCGACTGGTTCATGCCGTTCAACTTCGCCGACCTGAACTCCAACGACACCGATTTCGGCTCCAGCGGACCGCTGCTGGTCCCCGGCACCGACCTGCTGATCACGGGCAGCAAGGAAGGCGTTGTGTATGTCGCGCACCGGAGCGGGATGGGCCATTTCCACAAGTCCGACGACGAGGAGATCGTCCAGAACTTTCCGGGCGTCAACGGCCACGTCCACGGTGCGCCGGTCATCTGGGAGACGCCCGCCGGCGATCTGGTCATGTACGTCTGGACCGAGAACGACAACCTGCGGAGCTACGAATGGAAGGACGGCAAGTTCGCCCCGTTCGCCGTCGGCGCGACACGCCTGCCCTACGGGATGCCGGGCGGTTTTCTGGCCCTGTCCGCCGACCAGAGCAAGCCCCGCTCCGGCATCGTCTGGGCGTCACACCCTTTAGACGCGAATGCCAACTGGAAGACCGTCCCTGGTGAACTCCAAGCGTTCGACGCCGCAGACCCGACCAAGGAGATCTGGGACAGCCGCCAGAACGCGGCCCGCGACGATGTGGGCCTGTTCGCCAAGTTCTGCCCGCCCACGGTCGCGAACGGCAAAGTCTATCTGGCGACCTTCTCCAAGCAGATCGTCGTCTACGGCCTATTGCCCGCGCCGGCCACGACCACGACGACCACGAAGCGGACGACGCGCAGCACGGCGGTGCGCCGGGCGACGCCGGTATCGAAGTAGGTGCGCTGCCCCCAGCGGAAGGTCTACCTATTTGTCTGGGC
>CAXUCQ010000440.1:0-3142 GCA_964249295.1 uncultured Armatimonadales bacterium
AAGTGGTGGGGGGTACGGTCCTGGTCGGTGTCTGAACCGCCGTTTACGGCGTGGGCGGCGGGGGTAAACTTCGGGCGTAGACCGGAGGAAACGTTATGCCACAGGATTTGGACAGGAAGCACGCTTTCCAGCACACGGCGCAGGAGGAAAAGCGGCAGCGCGAGGAGAAGCGCGAAGAGACCGAGATCAACAACGCCGCGCTCCAGGCCGACAACCATACGGGCCAGCAGGGGATGATGCCCACCGACACCACGCTGATCGAGGGCACCGAGATCAAAGAACTCTACACGATGCTGCCGGACTTCCACAAGGACGAGCTGCGCCGCGTCCTCGTCGTGCCGCCGGGGACGCGCCTGCAGCAAGGCGACGTGTTCTGTGACCTGCGCTTCCGCGAAAGCGGCTCACTGGTCGCCCACGGCGAAGAAGAAATCCACGACGAACTCCTCGTGCCGAAAAAGGCCGTGGACTACGAGATCTGGAACAAACTGCTGCGGAAGTAGAGCGTCTGTCGCCAGCGGACGCAGCATGGGAGGGCGACCCGCCGGGCCGCCCCTACTAGATAACCGGGTAGGAGCGACCCGCCGGGTCGTCCCCCTCCCCGCTCGGCGTATACCGCGCCACCATCCGCCGGGCCGCTTCCGCCACGGCGGCCCGCAGCGGGGCCGGCTCCACCACCTCGGCCTGCGCGCCGAACGACAGCACCCAGTACAGCATCTCCTCATAGCCGGACACGGTGACGGTGAACCGCAGCCGTCCGTCCGGCAGGCGGGCGATCTGTTGTGTCGGGTGCCACTGCCCGCCCGCGATCCAGTCCGCGATCTCCTTGTCGAAACGCACCACGACCTCGGTCGGCTCGCCGCCTGCCTGCAATTGCCAGCCCTTTGCCAGCCACTCGCCCAGGTCAAAATCCTTGGGGTAGGGGAAGAAAACGTCGGAGGCGACGCGCAGCCATTTGATCCGATCCAGGCCGAACGTCCGAATGCCTTGACGCAGGTGGCAGTAGGCCACCAGGTACCAGGCCCCGATCTTGTAGGTCAGCCCGTAAGGATCGACCCGCCGGTGGGTCGGCTCCGGGCGGGTGCGCGAGACGTAGGTGATGTCGACGGGGTGGTGCCGCAGGATGGCTTCCTGCAAGTCCTGGTAGGTGTCGGCGGAGAAGTCGCGCACGACCGGCAGGCGGACCGAGACGCGCTCCCCCGTCCGCCGAATCTCGGCCACGGTGCGCCGGGGCAGCACCAGGTCGATCTTCTTCAGCGCCGACGCCAGCGACGCTTTGTAGGCCGACCCCGCCTGCTCCGCGAACACGGTCCCCGCCAGCCGCAGCGCCAGCGCCTCGGGCGGCGTGAACGAGGTCGGCAGGAACTTCATCTCGGCCAGCCCGAACTTGCCCCCCTTGCGCTTGACCTGTCCCCACTGACGCAGCACGGCGATGTCCCGCTCGATGGTGGCGCGCGACACGTCGAACTTTGACTCCAAAGCCGCCGAGTCCCACGCCCACGGCTCGCGCTCGATGAGCTGCAGGATCTGGATCAGCCGCGAGAATTGTTCTTCCAGAGTCATAGGTTCAGCAGATAAGCGTCGCCGCTGAGCGAAAGCGTGTAGCGGATTTTGGTGACCTCGTTGTTCGGGTCCCAGTCCGCCATGTAGTCGTTCGTGACGAGCGGGGCGTCCCACCGCTTGGCCTCGCGCAGCAGCACTTCGTCGGCGTCCACGCCGCCGTCCACCAGGGAGATCTCGCCGCGCCCGGCCATCGCGCGCAGCGCGTCCGGCTCGTCGATCGTGTAGGGAAGCGGGGCGTCGGCGTAGAGCAGGATGGGGAAATAGCCCCGCGCGCGCAGGGCGCGGCGCACCCCGAGCAGGGCCTGCAGACGGGGCCGACCGGCGGCCAGAAACTCCTGGTCATGCCACGCGACGTTGCTGCCGTCCACGACGGCGGGGCCGCGCCCGCGAGCGCCGAACAGAGGCGCCAGGTAGCCGGTATCGCCGCCGCCCGCCCGTTCCAGCGCCTGCCGCACCCGCTCCCACGTCGGCGGGTCCGTCTGGCCGAGGCGCGTGATCGCCGCCCGCGCGCCCTCCACCAGATCGACATGGCCCGTGTCCACGGCCTGCAGAAGCCGACGCGCCGAAAGATGCCCGCCCAGTTCCAGGGGCAGCGGGTCTTCGGGGCCGATCTGCCCCGGCGGCGGCATCAGGGCTGCCGCCAGGGCGGCGGGCGCCAGACGGTGGATGGCCGCTGCGACGAGCGCGTGCGTCTCCGGCTCGATGCCGCGCAGGCGCGCGAGCATCATCCGGGCCTGTTCCACGGCGGCGGTGTCGTCGTCGCGCAGACGGCTCAGGAACGGGCGCAGGTCCCGCTCATAGTCGGACGGGCTGAGCAGCAGCAGGCGCAGCAGCACGTCGCCGGCCTCGCCCCGCTCGCCCCGCGCCAGCACCACCGCGAGCCGGCGGCGCAGCAGCGCGGCGGCTTCGCGCGTCTCGCCCCGCGCGCCCTGACCCTGGGCGGCGATGTCGAGCGCGTCGGGGTTGTCCGGGTCGGCGCGCAGCACGTCTTCGGCCAGGCTCAGCGCCAGGTCGTAGCGGCGCTTGTCCAGCAGGTGTGCGACCGCCGCCTGCCAGGGGTTCGCCTGAAGGTCTGCGGCCAGGGGCGTCCCCTGCGGAGTCGAATCGGGAGCAGGACTCGGGAGTCTCCCTGGGGCGGCCGCTGCCGCATCCCGCTGCCGCAATCCGCGCAGCAAGCTCGCCTGCTCCGCTTGAAGCTTCAGCACCTGGCGCTCCAGCCGGGCGATGCGCTGGGCCTGCCGCTGGGCCTGCTGCGTCGCGTCATCCCGCTCGGCCTCGGCCTGGCGTCGGCGTCGCTCCGCGTCCGTCCGCGCCGCCTCCGCCTCCGCCAGCGCCTGCCGCGCCTCATCCCGCTCGCGCCGCCGCCGGTCCCGCTCACTCTTGAGAGTCGCCACCCGAAGGTCGGCCTCGGACCCCCTCTCCGCCTTCGGCACCTTCCCCCCCACAGACGGGGGGAAAGGCTGGTAGCTGCCACGCTCTGCCTCTTGCTCGACCAAGGAAGCATCGCGCGAAGCACTGACAGCCTTTGTTGACTGGCCGCTCTCCCTCTCCGAAGGGGGAGGGGTGGCCGATGAGGCCGGGG
>CAXUCQ010000441.1:0-3124 GCA_964249295.1 uncultured Armatimonadales bacterium
GTGTATATGTAGCTTCCTCTTGGGAGTTCTTCAAAGCGCGGCGCGGCGGTCATGGACCCGCCGGGCCGCGCTTTTTTGCTGCTGAGGCCAGGCCCGCCCCTGTGTGCTATAATATGGACAACGCATGGAAGGCGGACAGACCCGAATCATGACCGGCCAGGACGAGGTGCTTCTTTTGCGGGCGCTGTTGCGGGCCACCGACTATGGCGTGCTGCTTTCCAACCGCGAGCGGCGCGATCTGGTCTGCAACAAACGCTTCTGCGAGCTGTTCGGGCTGGACGAACAGGCCGTCCTCAGTTCGCTGCCCGAAGGCGTCCGCGCGATGGTCCTGCCCCGGCTGAAAAGCCCCGAGGAGTTCGTCGCCGTCCTCGACGCCGTCTACGCCGACCCCCATTTGGCGCAGGAAGATGAGGTCGAGATCGTCACGCCGCGCCGGCGCCTCCTGCGGCGCTACACCGCCCCGGTTCAGGACCCCGACGGCGTCCTGATCGGCCGCCTCTGGACTTTCCTAGACATCACGCAGACGCGGCAGTTGGAACAAAAGGTGCAGGCGCAGGCGGCGCAGCTCCGCACCCAGTCTCGCCAGCTCGCGGCGGCGCTGAAGAGCGTCAGCGGGCGGCTGAACCAGGTGGAGAACACGCTCAGCGTGACGCAGCAGCAGTTGTTCGAGTCGGAAAAGCTGTCCGCCGTCGGCCTGCTGGCGGCCTCCGTCGCCCACGACATCCGCAACATCCTGACGCCCGTCACCATCGAGCTTTCCCTGGCCGCTCACGGCGATCCACAGGCGCGGACGGAGGCGCTGAACACGGTGCAGCAGCAGGTGGATCGATTGTCTCTGATGACGCACCGTCTGCTGGCCCTCGCCAAACCCAGCGCACAGGAGCGTCTGCCCCTCGACCTGTCGGAGATGACGGCCCGGATCGTCGCCCTGCTGCGGCCACAGGCGGCCATGGATGGCGTCGTTGTTTCGCTCCGCTGCCCACCCGATCTGCCGTGCGTGTCGGCAGACCCGGTGCAGATCGAGCAGGTGCTGGTCAACCTCGTGCTGAACGGCGCCCAGGCGATGCAGGCGGACGGCGGGGTGCTGACGCTGGCGCTGCGACGGCACCGCCAAAGGGAGCGGCGGGGCGTGTCCATTCGGATCGCCGACACGGGACCCGGCATCCCGCCGTCGGCGCGGCGACGTTTGTTCGACCCGTTCTTCACGACCAAGCCGGACGGCGCGGGGCTGGGACTGTTCTCGTGCCGGCGCATCGTGCAGGCCCACGGCGGCACGATCCGCGTGCGCAGCCGGATCGGGCAGGGGACGCAGGTCTCTTTGTGGCTGCCCTGCGAGCCGCAGTTTCCGAGCGAGGAGCCGCATGGCCGGTAAGATTCTCATTGTCGAAGACGACAGGGCGATCTCACAGTCGCTGGGGCGTCTGCTGGCGCGGGAAGGGTTTTATGTGCAGGCGCGGCGGACGGCCGAGGACGCCGTCGCGCACCTGCAGGAAGATTTTTCCTACGACCTGGCGCTGCTGGACGTCATGCTGCCGGGCGAGGACGGTTTCGCCTGCTGCCGCCGGATGCGCGCCCTGGGCTGGCGCGGCCCGGTGATCATGCTGACGGGCCGCAGCAGCGCGGCCTACAAAGTCACCGGTCTGGAAGCCGGCGCGGATGATTACGTCACGAAGCCGTTCGACCCGGCGGAGCTTGTGGCGCGCGTCCAGGCGCACTTGCGGCGCACGCGCGAGTATGACGCCCTGCAGGCGACGGTGGGGGTGATCGATCTGGGGCCGGGGCTGGTCGTCGACCTGCCCAGCCGCCAGGTGCGGCGTCACGGGCAGCCGGTCGCGCTCACCGAGCGGGAATTCGAGCTGCTGTCGCTGCTGGCCCGCCACCAGGGGACGGCGCTGGACAAGACGTGGCTGTACCAGCAGATCTGGGGCGGCGCGTCCGACCTCGGCATCAAGGTGCTGGCCGTCTACGTGCGCCGTTTGCGCCGGAAGATCGAGCGGGACGTGGACAGCCCCGAATGCCTGCAGACGGTCCGCGGCTTCGGCTACAAACTGGCCGTCTACGACGGAAACTCAGGGCCTGCTTAGGAAAGAGGGCGCATCGCGATGCTACAAAGGGGCCGCTTTCGGGGTAGGGGCAGGCCCCCGTGCCAGCCCTTCTCTCCTCCCCCGTGCCTGCCCTTCTGTGTAGGGGCGCATCGCAATGCGCCCTTTCTCTCCCCGACCGCCCCCCTGTTCCTGGTTGACCCCTTGACACGGACGGGGCCGGGGTTGTAAGATAAGCCATCATGCCTGTCTCCGCAGCCGTCCCTTCGCCCGCCCTGCCGCCGGTCACGCTGCCGGCCTTTGAAGGCCCGCTCGACCTGCTGCTGCATCTCATCCGCGAGCACAAGATCGACATCGCTGACATCCCGATCGTCCGGGTCACGGAGCATTACCTCGCGCACCTGCGGGCGATGGAGGCGATGAACCTGACAGTCGCCGGGGAGTTTCTGCTGATCGCGGCGACGCTGCTGGAGATCAAGAGCCGGATGCTGCTGCCGAAGCCGCCGAAGGAAGACGCAGCGTCCGAGGACGAGGGCGAAGACCCGCGCCAAGAACTGGTCCAGCGCCTGCTGGATTATCAGCGTTACAAGACGTTCGTGGACACGCTGGCGGGGTGGGAGGACGGTCGGCGTCACCTGTTCTTCCGGGGCCAGGCGGCCTACGGCGATCTGTACGAACTGCCGATCTCGTTCGGTGAACTGTCGTCGCAGTCGCTGCTCAAGGCTCTGCGGCGCCTGCTGTCGGAGGCCGGCGCCGGAGAAGAAGACGTGACCAGCGTCCAGCGGCAGAAGATCACGCTGCGTCTGGCCATGGCGGCGCTCTGGCGTAAGGTGCATTCCGCCGGCGAGACCGGCGTCCTGCTCGACGAGTGTTTCGAGCGGCCTTTGGTGCGGCTGGAGATCGTGATGACGTTTCTGGCGCTGCTGGAACTGCTGCGACAGGGGCGCGTCGCGGCGGCCCAGACGCAGATGCTGGGAGAGATTTGGCTTTCAGCGACTGCTGCAAGCACCGGGGATGCGGACGAAGAAGGGCGGGGGGATCCCGCCCCTACGGTTGAAGACAAGCTCGCTGGCGTAGGGGCG
>CAXUCQ010000442.1:0-3124 GCA_964249295.1 uncultured Armatimonadales bacterium
TGGGCGACCCATTCGCCGAGAAGCTGCTGATCGAGGCGACTCTGGAGGCTCTGGCAACGGGCTGGGTCGTCGGCATCCAGGACATGGGCGCGGCTGGCCTGACCTGCTCGACCTGCGAGACCGCCGCCAAAGCCGGCACGGGCATGGCCGTCGATGTCCGCCTCGTCCCCCAGCGCGAAACGGGCATGACCCCCTACGAGATCATGCTGTCCGAATCCCAGGAACGGATGCTGGCGATCATTGACCTCGGTCACGAGGACGAAGTCGCCGCCGTGTTCCACAAGTGGGGCCTGAACGCCGTCGTCGTCGGCCACGTCACCGACACGGGCCGCGTCGTGCTCACCGACAACGGACGGGTCGTCGCCGATGTCCCCGCCCGGTCGCTCACCGACGACTGCCCGACCTACTCCCTGGAAGCGACGGAACCCGCCTACATCCGCGAGGTCCAGTCCGCCAGCCTCGACGACCTCCCGGAACCCGACGACTACAACGCCGTCCTACTCAAACTCCTGGCCTCCCCCTCCATCGCCTCCAAGCGCTGGGTCTATGACCAATACGACTCCATGGTCCAGACTCAGACCACGGTCCTGCCCGGCCAGGCCGACGCCGCCGTGATCCGCCTGCGCGACAGCGGCAACAAAGCCCTGGCCCTGACCACCGACTGCAACCCGCGCTTCTGCTACCTCGACCCCTACGTCGGCGCCCAGATCGCCGTCGCCGAAGCCGCCCGCAACCTCAGTTGCGTCGGGGCCACCCCGCTCGCCGTCACCGACTGTCTCAACTTCGCCAACCCCGAAAAGCCCGACAACTTCTGGCAGTTCCAGCGCGCCGTCGCGGGCCTCGCCGACGCCTGCGAGGCCTTCGGCACCCCCGTCATCTCCGGCAACGTCTCGTTCTACAACGAGACCCCCGAGCGCGCCATCTTCCCCACCCCCACCGTCGGCATGGTAGGTTTATTGCCGGACGCCGACAAGCGCGTGACCCAGGGATTCAAGAACGAGGGCGACCAGATCTGGCTGCTCGATTTGGGCCAGCCGACGCTGGGCGGGAGCGAGTACCTGTCCCTTGTCCACGGTCAGGAGGTCGGACGCCCGCCGTCACTCGACATCAAGGCCGAGAAAAGGTTGCAGTCATTTCTGCGGGAAACCATCGGACAAGGGCTGTTAGCGTCGGCCCATGACGTCTCCGACGGCGGGGTCGTCGTCACCCTCGCCGAGTGCTGCCTGTCCGGCAGCATGGGGGCGAACATCCAAACGTGGTTCCCGGAAACAAGGGCGGATGTGGAACTGTTCGGCGAGCGCACCGCGACGGCGGTCGTCAGCGTCACCGCCGCGTCCGCCGCTGCGTTCGGCAGATTGGCAGTCGCGCAAGGCGTTTCGACGAGACTGATCGGCCAGGTCGGCGGCGACACGCTGCGCGTCGGGGGCCGACACGATCCCGGCACATGGATCGACGCAGACATCGCCCGGATGCGAGACGTCTACGAAGGGGCCATTCCACGGGCGATGGGCGGGAAGTGAAACTGCCATGGGGAGGAACCCACCTCCTTGCTTCGTTCGTGCCTCACTCCGCAGGGGTCCTCCCGGAGCGGGAGGACGGACGGCGCGTAGGGCGATGGGCTTACCGGCTTATATAGGAGTCAGACGTGGACGAACCGCAGAAGCCCCAAGGCATCGTGCTGGGTCAGCGCGTCACCGAGGAGAAAAGGACGCTGGCGGAGCAGATGCGCCGAGCCATGACGCCTGCCGAAGCGCGTCTGTGGGAGCGTCTGCGTCGGAGCCAACTTGGCGTCAACTTCCGCCGCCAGCAAGTCATTGACGGCTTCATCGCCGATTTCTACTGCCACGCGGCGGCCCTCGTTGTCGAGGTGGACGGCCCCATCCATGAACCCGAGTACGACGCCGAGCGCGACCGCATCCTTGCCGCCCACTGTCTCACCATCCTGCGCTTCACAAACGAAGAGGTTTTACGGCAGATCGGCCAGGTACTCTACCAAATCCGCCAGCACCTGAAGAAATAACCACTGCTCCACCAACCGTCTCGGTGCGAAGCACAACAAACCCTCAGCCCACCACCCGCCCGTCCTCCCGTCTCGGGAGGACCCCTGCGGAGTGAGGCACGAACGAAGCAAGGAGGTGGGTTTCTCCTCCGACCGAGGTGGGTTCCTAACCCGAAGCAAGGAGGTAGGTTCTTGGGGTATACTAAACCCCTGATGTTCGACGAAGACACACAACCAGACGCGGTGCGGCTCTGGGATGCCGATGACGCGCCCAAGGAAGAGTGCGGCGTCTTCGGCATCTTCGCCCCCGGCGAGGACGTCGCCCGCCTCACCTACTTCGGCATCTTCGCCCTCCAGCACCGGGGCCAGGAGTCCGCCGGCATCGCCGTCTCCGACGGCGAGCGCGTCAAGTGGTACAAAGAGATGGGCCTCGTCACCCAGATCTTCGACGAGCGCGTCATGGACCAGTTGCACGGCGACATCGCCATCGGCCATACCCGCTACTCCACCACCGGGTCCAGCGTCCTGCGCAACGCCCAGCCCCTGCACTGCGCCTGGGGCGACGGCACCGTCGCCGTCGCGCACAACGGCAACCTGATCAACACTGAGGAACTGCGGGCCGAGATGGAGGCCGAGGGCATCGTCTTCGACGGCACCAACGACAGCGAAGTCATCGCCCGCATGATCGCCACCCAGCAGGACAAAAGCCTGACCGACGCCGTCGCCCACACCATGTCCCGCCTGCGCGGCGCCTATTCCGTCGTCATCCTGACCGAAGACACGCTGATCGGCATGCGCGACCCTTACGGCGTCCGCCCCCTGTGTCTCGGCCTGCTGGACAACAAGCACTACGTCCTGGCGTCGGAGACCTGCGCCCTCAACACCGTCGGCGCGCAGTACGTCCGCGAGGTCGAGCCGGGCGAGATGATCGTCCTGGACCGGCACGGCATGACCGAGCGCCAGGCCGTCCCGACCGCCCAGCACGCCACCTGCATCTTCGAGTTCATCTACTTCGCCCGCCCGGACAGCTCCATGTACGGGCGCGGCCTGCACGACGCCCGGCGGCGCATGGGCCAGGAACTGTTCCGCGAACACCCCGTCCATGACGCCCACATGGTCATGCCC
>CAXUCQ010000443.1:0-3116 GCA_964249295.1 uncultured Armatimonadales bacterium
GTGACGCGCGACGCGGCAAGGTGTTGATGTCGACGGCCCCTCGCTGCACTTGCGGGGGAGGGGCCGTCAGAGCGGGCGGCACCTTTACCGCTCGCTCATCGGCGTGAACGTCCGGTCGTAGAGGCCGACGTAGACCGAGGACGGGCGGATGATGCGGTTGTCGCCGAGCTGCTCAATCATGTGGGCGGGCCATCCCGCCGTGCGGCCCACGGCGAAGACGGGGGTGAAGACCTCGCTGGGGATGCCGATGGAGTGCAGGATCAGGGCGGCGTACAGTTCGACGTTGGCGTATAGTTCGCGGCCCGGCTTGACCTCGGCCAGGACTTTCACGGTCGTGTCCTCGACGGCGTGGGTCAGGTCGAACAGGCGGCGGTCGCCGCTGGCGCCGACGAGCTTGTCGGAGGCGTCGGACAGCACCTGAGCGCGAGGGTCGCGGACCTTGTAGACGCGGTGGCCGAAGCCCATGACGCGGTTGCCGGCGGCCAGGTGCCGGCGAATCCAGGGGTCGGCGTTGTCCGGCGTCCCGATGTCGTCCAGCATGTCCAGCACGGGGCCGGGGACGCCGCCGTGGGCGTTGCCCTTGAGCGCGCCGACGGCCCCGGTCAGGGCGCTGACCATGTCCGAGTTGGTGCTGACGATGCAGCGGGCCACGAACGTCGAGGCGTTCAGGCCGTGCTCGCTGACGGCGACGAGATAAGCGTCGAGGGCGTCGATCTGGGCCTGGGCGGGGGCCTGGCCGTTGAACAGCGTCAGCAGGGTCTCGGCCACGCCCGCGTCGAGGCGGACTTCGACCTCGGACTGGCCGGAGTGCAGCCGCCAGTAGCTGCCGACCAGCAGGGGCATCTGCGCCAGCAGGCGGGCGGCCCGGCGCTGCGAGCTTTCCAGGCTGATGTTGTCCACGTCGGCGTCGCCCTCGGACAGCGTGGCGGCGGCCATGCGGAGGGCGTGCATGCCGCCCGCGCCCCGCGCCGTGTCCTGCAGGACGCTCCTGGTGGCGCGCGGCAGCTCGCGCGCGCCGGACATGTCGTCGCGCAGGGCGTCAAACTGCGCCTGGGTGGGCAGGTCGCCGTGCCAGAGCAGGTACGCGACCTCCTCGAACGTGGCGAGGCCGGCGAGTTCGCGGATGTCGTAGCCCTGGATGGTCAACCGGCCCTGCTGGCCGTCCACGTCGGCCAGCTTCGTCTCGCACAGCGCGATGCCTTCCAGCCCGCGCGCGATCGCCGGGCGCGGCTTCTCCTCGGTCGTCGTCATGTCGTGATCTCCTTTGCGTGTGCTTCTGATGCCCCGTTAATGCCCCATGCCCATGCCGCCCATCATCGGATTGCCGTAGGCCGGGCCGGGCTGATACCCGGCGGGGACGGCGAAGACCGAGGCGGGGATCGGCGTCGTCCTGACCTGGGTGGCGACGGTCCGCACGACCGTGTTGCCGGCGGGGCTGCCCGTGACGGTCAGCGTCATCTGCAGCGGCATCCCGGCGATCTTGCTCCACTGGCTCGTGAGCGCGGCGGTCGGCCCGCCGGACAGCGCCGAGACGGGCAGGCGCGGCAGGTCGGCGGCGGCCCAGACGTCGCCGCTGATGCTGCCGCCGGGCATCGACGGGGTGGTGACGCTGAGGTGGTAATCGCGGCACAGGTGTCCCAGGATCACCTTTGTCTTGCCGGTGGCTTTGACGCTGGCGGCCGCGCTCTTGGCCCTGGCGGCGACGCCGCCGAGCGGCTGCGTGGAATAGGTGTGGGACGTGCGATTGATCATGGTCATCTTGCCGGCGGCCTGATCGACGATGGTGGAGTTGAACGGCCCGATGTCGGTGCGGGACCTGCGCCCGCTGACATAGAGCGTCGAGGTGATGGTGCCGCCCAGCCCCATCTTGGACATCTGCGCGCGCTGCTCGGGCGACATGCTCTGCATGGCGGCCTTGAGCTGCGGGTTGTCGACGGTCACGGCCTGTGTGACCTTGACATCCGCGTGGGCCGCGCCCGCGAGGGCCGCGACGGCCCCCACCACGGACAGTGTATGGGAAATCTTCATGTTGGATTGTGTCCTTCTTCGTCTTTTTACGCGCGTCGCCCCTCAGACAATTCCCCGTTGGCAGGTTCTTTAATCTTGCGGAGAATGGGCCTGTTCTTGGTCCTGTTCGTACACGCTCTTCGTTGCTCCGTGGGCTGATGTGCTGTCCGGGGATTGCTCCCACAGCATCACAATCCGTTATGCAGTCACATCCTCTGGAGACCCGATCCGTTATTTACGACAAATAAGTGTCAGTGGCTATAAGTTCGTTTTTGCATTTTTTGTGTTGTTGCTTCTGCCGCGCTATTCCAGTTGTCAAGCAAGTTCTTGAGAAGTTTGGTCAAGTCTTGTGGGGACTGAGTTTTCACCCATTGTAGCAGAAAACGAACGCATATTCGCTTTTCTGTTGACAAAATCTTACCGGATGAACAGGATGGGGCAGTCGCCGAGCGGCACCGGGGGGTCGAACTCGGCGTGGCCGATCTTCAGCGCAGTGAGTTCCCGTCCCAGGCGTGTTCCGGGTCGGGGTAGAAGAACGCGCTCTTGCCGGCTTTGACGAACCAGCCGCCGGCGACTTTGGCGCGCAGCGTGGTGAACGAACCCGCTTGGCTCAGCACCTGGTCTATTTGAGAGTTCTTCGTGAAAAGCGCAGACAGGGCGCTGGAAGCCGGGATGTCGTAAGGCGGCGTCACTGTCTCGATCTGCTCCCAGACGAGGGGCATCTGTGTCTTCCTTTACCGCAACGCTTCAGTTTGTTTGTCGGCCTGTCGCTCTCGGTGCAGGTCATCCACGGTGACGCCGACATGAGCCATGCTGCCTCGCGCGGCGTGGATGGCCGCGATCCGTTCCTGCTCACCGGCGGCGCGCAACGGTGCCAGTGTGTCCCGATGTTCCTGTTCGTCCTGTCCCATGAACGAGTCCAGAGCGGCCGGCACAGCGGCGGCTCGCTCGGCGGCGGCCCGCTGCCGGGGGCCGCGTGCTGTTTTCGACAAGTCGCCGGACGTAGCCCGGCATGTCCACGCCCGACGCGGAGGCTTGTTGCTGCAGGCGCTGCGCGATGTCGGGGGCGATGTCGATGGTGACGGTCATGGGGTTTGCTCTCCTCGCCT
>CAXUCQ010000444.1:0-3109 GCA_964249295.1 uncultured Armatimonadales bacterium
TCTTGCCGGAGCCGCCCATACCGGTGCCGTCCGGGTCGCCGCCCTGGATGACGAAGCCGGGGACGTAGCGGTGGAAGGTCAGCCCGTCGTAGAACCCCGCCTGGGCGAGTTCGATGAAGTTCGCGGTGGTGAGGGGCGCGTCTTCCTCGTCGAGTCGGGCGACGATGGTGCCTTTGGTGGTCTCGAAGGTCGCGGTGCGTGCCATGTGCGTGTGTCCTCCTGGTCCGTTGTGGGTGTGTGGCCCGTGTTCTGTGTCTGTGAGTCATCGGTCAGCCCGGCGACTTCTTTGGGCGTGAGGTGGCGCCAGGCGCCGACCGGCAGGCCCGTCAGCCGGACCTGTCCGATGCTGATGCGTTTGAGATGGACGACGGGGTGGCCGATCATGGCCAGCATCCGCCGCACCTGCCGGTTGCGGCCTTCATAGATCGTCAGCTCGACCTCGGCCTGCGGCTGGGCAGGGGGTTCAGGCGTGACGGCGTCCCTCTGAGCCTCTGCCGACGCCTTCGGGGCGGGCATCGGCCCCCCCCGCGCCCGCCGCGGGACGCGCTGGACCGGCTCGTTCTGGAACACCCGGCCCAGATGAACATTCTCCGCCGGCGCGGCGGGGCCGTCATCCAGCATCATGCCGCGCGTCAGCCGGGCGAGGTCCTGCGGCGTGGGGATGCCGTGTACGATGGCGCGGTACGTCTTGGGGACGTGATGCTTCGGGTGGGTCAACTTGTAGAGGAAGTCACCGTCGTCGGTCAGAAAGATCAGCCCTTCGGTGTCGGCATCGAGCCGCCCAACAGGGCGCAGCATCGGCTTGCTGGAAAGGTCGACCAGGTCCGTGACCAGTCGCGCGGCGTGGGCGTCGCCGCGCGAGCTGACCACGCCGCGCGGCTTGTTCAAGGCCAGGTAATACCGACGGGACGGCGGGCGCACGATGTGGCCGTCGAACGTGATCTTGTCCGTCGCCGGGTCGACGCGGGTGCCGAGTTCGGTGACGATCTGCCCGTTGACGCGGACGCGGCCTTCCTCAATCCACGCTTCGCAGGTCCGGCGCGAGCCGATCCCGGCGGCGGCGAGGATTTTCTGGAGCCGCTCGCCGGTCGCCGTCGGGGCGGCGGCTGGTTTTTCCGGCCCGGCCTTTGCGGGTCTGGCGCTTTCGGGGCGCGGCGTTTTTGACGGCTTCATGCAGATAAATCCCTCGGGCGAGAGCCACGAAACAGAGCAGGCCGAACAGGCCGCCGACCACGCGCAATGCCTGACGCCCGATGGAGCGCGTCGTCTTTGCCAGCGCCAGGGCGGGCCGGAGGCCGACGCTTTGGGCGGCGACGGCGTCGCCGAACGCTTGCGGCTTGCCGTCTGCTAGGACGGCAAAGGTGCCGAGTTTTGTTCCGACCGGGATCGGCGCGGCCGGCGGGTGGGACAGCGGCAGCAGCTTGATCTCAAACCTCGGCATCGCCCGCCATCTCGAGACGACCGCCTGCACGTCCGCCGCCGCCTGCACCGGGATGGGCGCGGCCGCCGTCGACACATCCACAGTGCCGAGCGGATCGTCTTTAGGGACCGCCAGCGTCGGCTGGAAGTTGGCGCAGCCGTAGTTGAGCAGCGACATCACGTCTTCCCGACACGAGTTGCTGTCCAGCGCGACGGCGATGCTCCGCCACGGGCGCCCCTGCGCGTCGGGCCGCCTCGCCGACCCGACGAAACAATGCCCGGCTTGATGGATGTACCCGGTCTTGATGCCGTCCGCGCCGGGGAAGTCTTTGAGAAACGTCGCCGCCGTGTTCCGCACCCACACGTCGTGGATGTGCATCGAGCGCGTGATCTTGTACTGCGGCGTGCGGACGATGGCGTTGAACTCGGGCAGCGTATTGACGGCATACGCCGCGATCTTCGCCAGGTCGGCGGCGGTCGAGTAATGCCCCGGCGCGTACAGGCCGTTGGGCGTGACGAAGTGCGTGTGGGCGCAGCCGATCTCCTGCGCCTTCCGGTTCATCTGCAGGACGAACGCCGGGACCGAGCCGCTCATGTAGTACGCGCCCGCAACGGCGGTGTCGTTCGCGGAGCGCAGCAGCATCGCGTACAGCAGATCGTGCAGCGGAATCTTCTCGCCGGGCGAAAGATGCAGACTGCTCTCGGGGATGCCCTGCAGGGCGTTCGGCGCGGTGACGATGTCGTTCTCGTGTCCCTGGGCCGCGTGCTCCAGCAGCAGGACCGCCGTCATCATCTTGGTCGTGGACGCGATCTGCCGCTCGCTGTCGGGGTTGCGCGCCCAGAGCACTTTCCCCGTCGCTGCGTCGATCAGCACGGCATAGTGGCTGTGTACCTGCGGGTTCGTCGGCCCGGCAGGAACGACAGCGGCGGCGGGTGCGGGCGGCGGCGGACCGGCCTGAGCCACACGGGCGAGTCCGAAACAAAGCGTCAGAAACAAAAAGCAGCGCATCAACGGAACTCAGTCCTCCAGACCCACGGCTTCCAGCGCGTCGCGCGCGGCGGCCTTGTCCTCGACTTCGGCAGGCGTGATGTCTTCCAGCGGCGGCAGGTCTTCCAATGTGTCCAGCCCGAAGTAGTGCAGAAAGTCGGGCGTCGTCGCGTACAAGATGGGCCGTCCGGCCACGGCCTTGCGGCCCTCTTCCTGAATCAGCCGTCGTTCCGACAGCGTTTTCAGAACGGCATCGACGTTGACGCCGCGCACGGCCTCGACTTCCGCCTGTGTGACCGGCTGCTGGTAGGCGATGATCGCCAGCGTTTCGAGCGCGGGCTTGGACAGCCGCGCCCTGCCGCCCGGCGCCGCGAGCAGCCGGGCGATGTCCCCCGCCAGCGTGGGCCGGGTCGCCATCTGGTAGCCGCCCGCGATGCGGACGATGTGCAGGCCCGAATGGATGCGCCGCGCGTAGGCGTTGACCAGGTCTTCCAGCGCCTCCTCGATGGCCGCCGCTTCCAGGCCGAGCGATTTGGCGATCTCGGCCGGCTTGACAGGCTCCACGGCGACGAACAGATACGCCTCCAGCAGCGGGGGGAGTTCCGCTTCGGTCAAGGTTGTCCCCCCGACACCAAGATGGGCGTTACAGGGCGGGGGGATCCCGCCCCTACGGTTGAAGACAAGCTCGCTGGCGTAGGGGCG
>CAXUCQ010000445.1:0-1462 GCA_964249295.1 uncultured Armatimonadales bacterium
GGGGATTGCGGCCCGGCACGGCGGGGGCGCCACGGCGCCGTCCACCCCGTAAGGAGGGTCTCTTGCGCGTGGGCGGCTCGGACCGCCCGCCGGAGGTCGTCAAGCCATGTCAGTCGTCATCATCCGCCCCGACGAGCGGCTGCCGCACGTTTCCCCGGCCCGGACGGGGCTGTTCCTCGCCGTCGGCCTGGTCCTGCTGGCGGCGCTGTTCCTGGCCGCGAAGCGGGGCGGCGAGCGCCTTGCCGCGCCCGCGTCGTTCCTGTCGTACCTCGCCCCCGACAAGTCGTTCGTCTGTGACGCGCCCGCCGGCTGGGAGAGGCACGAGGCGGGCGTCGAGGGGTCGGAGGTCGCCGGGGTCCTGTTCCAGCAGGGCGCGGCCAAGGTGGAGATCACCAGCGACCAGTCTTCCGGGGCGACGGCGGACATGATCAACGCCGCCAACGCCCAGCAGCAGCAGATGCGCGAAGACATGCAGTCTAACGCGCAGGCTAACCCGGCCCTCGCGCAGTCCCTGCCCACGCCGCCGCCGCCCGTCTCCGCCGTCGAACAGCTGCACCGGGGCGAGGCGGCTGAGTACGCCGCGCGGTATGCGGACTACGCCGAGAAGCCGATCCATGCGTTCCAGAGTCAACTCGGCGACGCGCGGCTGTCCGAGTGGACCGGGCGCGGCTCGATGGGGACACGTCTGCACGGCTACCGGGTGACGATGCTGGGGCGCGACAAGCGCATCCGGCTCAACTGCCGCTGTCCCGAGGGCGACTGGAAGACGCTCCAGCCGGCGTTCGTGCGCGTCATCCACAGCGTCGCCCAGGGGCCTGGATAGTGTCCGGCACGCTGTTTCGCCAGGGCGATTGTATGTCGCCTCAGAGTACGCGGCCTCGTAGGGGCGACCCGCCGGGTCGCCCTTCACGGCGATTGCCCTGCGCTTTCTCGCCGCAAGCCTTGACAAACTGCCACCAACCGGGCTATACTGTCGGGTCATCTCGACAGTGGAGAACGATCATGGCGAAAGTTTGTGCATACAGCGGACGCAAAGCCCAGGCCGGGCGCTGGACGCGGCACCCCCACTCCGGCGGGTGGGCGCACCGCGCGCCGCAGAAGCCGCGCCGCTTTCAGGTCAACCTGCAGACGGTGACGATCCAGACGCCGTCCGGCAAGAAGAAGATCAAGGTCGCGGCCCGCATGCTGTCCTCGCGCGGCTTCCAGGCCGTGCTGACCGGCCAGAAGGCCCTGCCGAAGAACGCCGGCAAATAGTGTCTCTCGCAAGAGGCCGCCCCGGAAGGAGACTTCCGGGGCGGCCTTTTTCTTCGGCGCAATTTCCGTGTTTGTTTGCCTGGCCTGGGCGACTTCTGCTTGTAAAATCGACGAATGTGCCGTAGAATACAAGCAGACGCTGAGAGAGCATCACCATTTCGGCGCTCGGGGGGACATGGGGAAAAGCCGGAAAAAGGACATGGCGGAC
>CAXUCQ010000445.1:1472-3088 GCA_964249295.1 uncultured Armatimonadales bacterium
CGACGCGCATCAGGAACCGGCGCAGGGCGCGGACGCCCGCGCCGCTTTGCAGGCGGACGCCCTCCTGCGCGAGCGGGCCGCGCGCGTCCGCGCCGAGGAGAGCGAGCGGCGCACGCAAGTCATCGTGGACGTGGCGCAGGCGCTGGCCCGCTCCGTGTCGCTCGACGCCGTCCTGGAGTCGGCGACCGAGGCCCTGTCCGGGGCGTTCTCCGATGCCGGGGCCGCCGTCTGGCTGCACGACCCGGAGCGGGAGCGGCTTCGCCTGGCCGCGTCGCGCGGGTACTCCGCCGAGGGCCGGCGCGTCCTCGCGGAGCTGCCGGCGGGTCACGAGTCCACGGCCGCCCAGGCCTTCCGCCGCCGGGACGTCGTCCTGTACGAGAAGGGCGACGCGGCCATGCCCCCGCTGACCCGTCATCTGCTCGCCGCTTCCGCCCCTGATGTGGCTGCGGCCTCGGTCGCCGCCGCGCCGCTGCTGATCGCGGGCCGCGCCCTGGGGACACTCTCGCTGGTCGTGCGCGGCCAGACTCTGGACGAGTCGTGGCTGGAGACGCTGCGCGCGGTCGGCGCCCAGGTCGGGGCCGCCGTGGAGCGGACGACGCTCTATGAGCGGGAGCGCACCATCGCCGAACGGCTGCAGGGCGCGCTGCTGCCGGTCCTGGAGAACGACACCCTGCTGCGGATGACCGGCCTGGCGGTCGCGCACCGCTACCGCTCGGGGACGGAGGGCATCACCGTCGGCGGCGACTTCTACGACCTCTGGTCGCTGCCGCCCGGCTCCGCGCCCACCCGTCTGGCGGTCGTGCTGGGGGACGTTTCCGGCAAGGGCTTGGAGGCCGCCGTGCAGACCGCCGCGCTGCGGCACGCCGTCCGGGCCTACGCGCACCTGGACCCGCAGCCGCCGCGCGTGGTCGCCCGCGTCAACGACCTGGTCGCGGCGCTGGACCTGCTGCCGCAGGGCTTCGCCACCATGTTCTTCGCGGTCGTGGACGAGGCGAGCGGCGTGGTCGAATACTGCTCAGCGGGGCATGAAGCGCTGCTGCTGCGTCACTCCGGCGGCCGGATCCGTCTGTTGGAGGCGAACGCGCCCGCGCTGGGGCTGTCTGCACAGGACGACACGGCTCTTGGGCGGGCGGAACTCGACCCCGGCGGCCATCTGGTCCTGTATACCGACGGCGTGACGGAGGCGCGGCACCCGCAGACGCGCTCTCTGCTCGGCGTGGACGGCCTCGCGATGCTGCTCGAAGAGGTCGCGGCGGAACTCGGCCCAGGGTGGGGCGCGGGGGCGTTCGCGTCCCGCCTGCTCGCCCGCGTCGAGCAGTACGCCGGGGGCCGACTCGAGGACGACGCCGCGCTGCTGGTGATCATGCGGCCTGCATAAGAGGCTGGAGCAGCGACTCTGCCGACCGGAAACCGTTTCCCCCCCGTTTCCGTATGGGAATACAGGAATCCGCCGCGACGGCGCGGAACATAACTCTCACGCATGCCAGACACACACATCACCCGCGACGCTTCCGCCACACAGGTCGCCGAGAAGGTCCGGCAGATCGCCGACGAGATCGAGACGGTCATCGTCGGCAAGCGCCCGGTCGTCGAGCTGGCGCTGACGTCGTTTCTGT
>CAXUCQ010000446.1:0-1286 GCA_964249295.1 uncultured Armatimonadales bacterium
TGACGCAGACCTTGGCGCTGCTGCGCCGCTCGGACCGGGGCGGGGCGCACGTCGAAGCGCTGTCGGCGCCGTACCTGTCGTGGAAGCGCCGCGTGACGTCCGAGGGGACGCTGCGCGCCTTGGCGCGGCGCACTTACTCGCAGATGTGGGCCGTCCCGGACGACGTTCACCGCCGCCTGCTGGCCGAAACCGAGGAGTACGCCCGGCGGGCGTTCGGCACCCTGCAGGCCGAAGAAACGCTGGACGCGCAGTTCGTCCTCTATGCGGTGCGCTGGCCGTGAGAGCGCCACTGGCCGTTCTTGATCGCCGCGCACAGCAGCAGTACGCCGGTCAGTGTGCCGACCGCGAGGAAGACCAGCCCCGCTTCGGGGCCGAACGGGCCGCCGGTCAGGAGGACCGGGCCGGAAAGGGTCGCGTGCAGCAGCGTGTGCGGGTCGTGGGTGCCGGAGTCGGGGCAGCCGTACACGGGGCCTTCAAAGTAGTCCCAGGCCCAGTGGATGCCGATGGGGAGCCACCAGCGCCGGGTCAGCAGGTACGCGGCCCCGAGCGGCAGGCCGGCTTCCAGGCAGATGAAGGCCGGGCCGGCAAGACGCTCCAGGGGCGTCATGCCGTGGACCGGGTTGGCCAGGTGGGCCAGGCCGAACAGCAGGCTGGTCGCGCCGAGGGCGATGCCGCTGCCCCAGCGCGTTTCGAGCGTTTGGAACAGGTAGCCCCGGAAAAAGGTCTCCTCGAACACGGCGACGGCAAGGTACAGGACCAGCGGCGTCAGCAGAAACGCCGCCGTCCCGTGTCCGGTCACGCGGTAGATGCCCAGCGCCCACAGCGCCCCGACCCCGAAGGACAGCAGCAGCGCGCCCAGGGCGAACCCCGCCGAAATCTGCGGCAGCAGCTCGCGCGGGGTGAACCCCGCCGTCGCCCACGGGCGCCTGTCCACGAAGCGCGTCATGACCCAGAACGCCAGCACGGCGCTTGCGGCGACGGCGCCTTCGGCCAGGGCCGCGATGCTCTGCAACGGATGGTGGTGTCGCGTGTGGATGTGGGACAGCTTCAGCAAGCCTGAGAGGCCTCCGGTGAGGGCGAAGGCGAGCGCACCGGACACCAGGATGTAGAGGACGATGCGCGTGGCGGACGACCGCCAGAAGCGTGACCGTGGCGGCTGCGCCGTCGCCGGGGGAGGGGGTAGCGGATCGGTGACTTGTTCCATTTCGCTCATGGTGATCTAGACACGGAGCGCGGGGAAAAGTTGCGGACACAGGGGCAGGGGGCGCCCGGGGGGGGGCCGCGGC
>CAXUCQ010000446.1:1296-3083 GCA_964249295.1 uncultured Armatimonadales bacterium
CCCTCTCATCGTCCTGTCTGCGCCGTTAGGCGGCAGGGGGCAGCGACGCCAGCGCGCGCTGGGCCGCCGCGTAGCCCTGGCTCAGCCCGACGGCGTAGCGAAGTTCGATGCGCGCCGCGGCGGTGTTTTCCAGCGCTTTGTAGACCATGGCGAGGTGGTAGCGGCCTTCGGCCAGGCGGGGGTTGCTGTTGACGCCTTGCTGGACATTGACGAGGGCGTTTTTGTAGTCGCCCATCCGGTACTGGACCCAGCCGAGGGTGTCCTGGTACGCGCCGAGCGAGGCGTCGGCCCCGGCCTGCTTCTGGATCAGGGCGACTGCCGTCTTGGCGAGGACAAGCGCCTGCGGCAGATGCGCGGTGTCGTCGGCGACGGCGTAGGCATAGGCCAGCCCGTTGCGCGCCTCGATCGCGTCCGGGTCGTGCGGGTAGGTGTCGATGACGCGCTGATACTCGGCGGCGCCCTTGGCGGCATCCCCGGCGTCCCAGTAGGCCTGCGCGAGCAGGTTGAGCAGGCCCGCGCTGATCTGATGGCCCGGAACGGTCAACTGGTGCTCGATCAGCGCGGCCAGTTTCGACGCCGTCGCGCGCTGGCCGGCCGCGTCGCCCAGCCGGCCTTGCGCCTGCTCCATCAGCACCAGGGGGAGGGGGTTGTCGGGGAACTTGCCGGCGGCCTGGGCCATGTAGGAAACGACGTCGGGATCGTCGCCGACCGACGTGAAGACGCCGTGGCCGCCGTCCCCGGCGTCCGCGATGCCGAGCGGGGTGGTGTCGTCATCGGGGTTGGACGCGGTGACGTATGTCGTGATGCTGCGGGGCGCGGCGGCGACGGCGCGATCTACCCAGCGTCGGGCGTCGGGGAGCTTGCCGATCTGGGCGGACTGCATGGCGGCGGCCAGGTCGTCCTGGGCCTGCTGCTGCTTGGCGAGTTGGGTGCCGCAGCCGGCGGCCAGCGCCGAAAGGCAGCAGACGCCCGCGAGCAGTGCGAGGGCGGCGCGTGTGCGGCGGGCGCGGATGGGGTCAGTCATGGGGTCGGTGTCTTTTCTTGCAGGGGAGCGCCTTTGTCGGGTGCGGTCAGTTCGAGGAAAACGTCTTCCAGCCGGCCCGTCGCCGACTGGGCGCTGAGAGCGGTGGGCGCTCCGAGCGCGATCAGGCGTCCCCGGTGGAAGATGCCGACGCGGTCGCAGATCTCCGCCGCCACGTCCAGCGTGTGCGTGGACAGGAACACGGCGACACCCTGCTCGCGGCACAGGCGGCGCAGGATGTCCTTCAGGCGGCGCGTGCTGCCTGGGTCGAGGCCGACGGTCGGCTCGTCGAGGAACAGCGCCTTCGGGTCGTGGAGCAGGGCGGCGGCGAGGGCCATCTTCTGCCTCATGCCGCGCGAATAGCCGCCGATCAGTTTGTCGCCCTGGGGCGTCAGGTCCAGCAAGCGGAGCAGTCCATCGATCTTGTCCGCCCGCGCCGCGCCGCCGGGCATGGAATACAGGTCGCCGATGAAGTGCAGGAACTCGTACCCCGTGAGCTTGTCGTAGAGGTACGGGTTGTCCGGGACGTAGCCGATCTGCTGCTTGGCCTGGGCGGGCCGGGTCTGCAGGTCGTGTCCGTCCACGCGGGCGACTCCCGCCGAAGGCCGGAGCAGCCCGACCAGCATCTTGATGGTGGTCGTCTTGCCCGCGCCGTTGGGGCCGAGGAATCCGAACAGCTCGCCCGCCGGGACGGCCAGGTCCAGCGCCGCGACCGCCGGGGTCTTCTCGCGCCCATAGGTTTTCGTCAGTCCGACGGCTTCGATCA
>CAXUCQ010000447.1:0-3075 GCA_964249295.1 uncultured Armatimonadales bacterium
CGCCGTCGGGCACCCCGGCCGTGTTCCAGTTGAAGGAGTACGGAGCGTTGTTGGTGATGCCCTTCAGTTCGCCCTCCACGTAGAACGCCACGTAGGCCGTGCGGCGGTCGGGCGCGGCGGCGTTGACCGTGATCTCGCCCCGCTCCACCATCGTCCGCCCCGAGCGGGCCTCCGTGAGCGCCCGCGCCTCGTAATCCGCCTCGGCGACGCGGACCTGGCCCGCCCGCCAGGCGTCGTCGATCTGCCGGGTCACGAACGCCGCCGTGCTGGGCCAGAGGTCGCCGTGGACGTCGATCACGGTCACGCGCGGCGTGTCGGCGCAGGCGGACGGGGCGAGCCGGGCCAGCCCCAACGTCAGGCTCAGCAGCAAAACGAACGCCCAGCGAACCAAGCCGGCGGAAGATTGTCGTGTACAGCCCACTAGCGGAAGTCTCCCCGATGCCCGTGCAGCGAACGCGAAAGGGGGTCCTGAAGCAGATACCGCTCGAAGCGGGCATGACTGTGGCCCGCGAGCGCATGGGTCCACAGGATGACCCCCGTGCTGAGTTCGGACAGCATCCGCGTCCAGTTCAACTGCAGGCGGCGCAGCACGCTCTGCTTGCGCTCGGCCTGGTACTCGGCAAGTTTCGGGGCGAACTCCCGCCAAAGGTCCAGGGACGGCTCGCGCGGCGGCAGGCGATGGAGCACGGACAGCGTCCGCTCGAAACCGATGAGTTCCGCCGCCGCCTCGGGCGTCGTCGCCAGATAAGCCTGCAGCGCGTCGCGGGTGGCCGCGTCTAAGTTGTTCTCCACATACTCCGAGTACAAGACGCGGGCATCTTCAGGTGTCACAAACATCACACTCCCTGCGGATGGTCTGGTCGGTCATCAAAGCTCTTGCTTGAGGCCCCAGGACTGAAGTCCTGGGCTGCGAAGGGCATACTGCCCGAGGGTAAGGGCGCCGGAACGGGCTACTCTTGCGCCCGCGAAGGCGGGCAGAGTGCATTCCTCAGCCCAGGACTTCAGTCCTGGGACTTACATAAGAGGTCTGTTGTCGATTGATCACTTCCGGTCGGCGCTTATCCCCAATTCCGGGCTGATCAGCGGCAGATGGGGCTGGAACTTGGTTTTGAAGGCCAGCCGCGCCCGGTGCAGCTTGGACTTGACGTTGACCAGGCTCAACTCCGTGATCTCCCCGATCTCCTCGTAAGACAACCCTTCAAAGTCGCGCAGCGTCATCAGCAGGCGCTGCTCCGGGGTGAGCAGGGCCAGCGTTTGATCGACGATGCGCTGCAGCTCGCGCGTTTCGACGATGCGCGCCACGTCCGCCGCCGGGTCGGACGGTTCCGGGCCGCCGCCGGCCTCGCCCGGCTCCGTGTCCGCGTCGAGCGAATAATCTTCGACCTCGCTGCGCTTCTTCGTCTCGCGCAGATGGTTCAGGCATGTGTTCTTGGCGATGGTGTACAGCCAGGTGCTGAACTTGCAGTCGCCCTTGAAACTCGGCAGGGCGCGCAATGCCCTGAGGAAGACTTCCTGGGTCAAATCATAGGCTTCCTCGCCGTTGACCATGCGCGTGACCAGGTGAAAGATCGGCGTCTGGTACTTGCGGAACAGAAGCTCGAACAGCGCGGGCTTCCCAGTCGCCTGGAACTGCCGGACCAGCGCCACGTCCGGGTCGAGCCGGGGCAGCGTCGTGATGGCGGTCGTCAAATGTGCGCGTCGTTCAGGCAGCATCCGGGAGAGACTCGTTTTCCTAGCGAGTGGGACACGGCGGTGCGGAGAAAGTTGCACCTTCCATCCATTGTAGCAAAAAAGATCGGAAATCGCCCCGCACTCGTCTGAGACATAACACGGCAGGAAAACCGTACTCTGAGCGAGAACACCACTCCAGGCGGCTCAAACTCCTTTCACAGACACAGCAAGGTTTTCATACCCATGGACGACATCGAAGAAGAAATCCGAAGACGCATCCTCGCCGAGCGCCGCGCCGACGGCACGAGCCAGCCCGGCCCGGCGCCTCCCGAGGACGCCGCCCGCCAGCCGTATTACACCACGGCGCCGCCGCCGAAGAACCCGTCCTTTCTGCAGAAGAAACAGCAGCAGGGCGGCCTGGTCGGCGCCATTGCGACCGTGCTGCTCGTCCTCGCCAAGATCGCTGCCCCGGTTTTGGTCCTGCTCGGCAAGCTCAAATTCCTGTTCCTCGGGTTTAAGCTGCTGACGTTCGGGAAGCTTTTGCTGACGTTCGGCACCATGCTGCTGAGTATGTGGGTCTACGCTAAGATTTTCGGCTGGCCCTTCGGCGTCGGCATCGTGCTGCTAATCTTCATCCACGAGTGCGGCCACGCGCTCGCGGCGCGCATCCGTGGCATCCCGTCCACGCTGATGGTCTTTGTGCCGTTCATGGGTGCCGCCGTGTTCCAGAAACGCTACGGCAAGAACATCGCCGAGGATGCTTTTATTGGCATCATGGGGCCTGTCGTCGGCACGCTGGCGTCCGTGGCCTGCGCGCTGATCTACCTGCCGACCGGGAACGTCTTCTGGCTGGCGCTGGCGGAGTGGGGGTTCTTCGTCAACCTGTTCAACCTCGCGCCGACCCCGCCCCTAGACGGCGGCTGGATCACCCCGCTGTTTTCGCCCAAACTCATGGCGTTTGGCCTGATCATCTTGTTCTTCATTGGCTTCCGCAACCCGCTCATCTGGGTGCTGGGAATCATGAGCCTGCCGCGCATCATCGCCGGGTGGAAGGCCGACCCCAGGACGATGCCTTACTTCCAGGCGTCCAAGGCGGACAAGTGGCGCTTCGGCGTGGCCTACCTCGGACTGGCGGCGTTCCTGACCGCCGGCTTCATGCTCCTGCGCGAGTTCCTGCGCTCTCACCATCCCATCGTGGCGTAACGCGCCCGGAAAGAAGGCCCCATGCCCGCCGCTTGTTTCTACCACCCCGACCGGCCCGCCGCCCACACGTGCGCCCAATGCGGGATGCCCATCTGCCAGGAAGACACGGACCACGTCGGCGATAAAACCGTCTGCGCCCGGTGCGTCCAGGCCGTCAGGTCGCGAGTCGAGGCGCAGATGGCGTCCGCCCCGCCCCCGCAG
>CAXUCQ010000448.1:0-3071 GCA_964249295.1 uncultured Armatimonadales bacterium
GAGTATACTACTGTACTACAACGTGACAAACCGACCGACACACAGACAGACTCACTGACCGACAAACAGACTATCAAACAAGAATACCCACCAACCGACACACTGACCAACCAACACACCGACACACCAACCGACCGACAACCAAGCCGACAGACGGACGCGCAGGCGACGAGGCCGCGTGCCGCGTCGCCACGCAAAGCCTCGGACGGCGACCGTCCCGCCAAGTCCGCTAGTCCCACCGTGACCGGGGCCGCCGTGCCGCCCGCACCGGCGGTCGCGGAAGCGCCGGCCCTCCGCCGGGCCGACGGCCGGACGTCGCGGCCGCGCCAGGAGACGGCGGACCGCACGCTCGTCACGTCGCTGCGGCTGGCCGTCACCACCATCGAGCTGCTCGATGAGTACTGCTGGCGGCACCGCCAGCGCAAACAGGACGTCGTGCAGGCGGCGCTCGATCTGTACTTCGCGGCGACGGAAGCGGACGAATAGTGCCGGGGGTTGCCGGGGGAACCAGCAGACACTTGCCAGGGGAAGAGGAAACACGACCATGTTCGGCGGCTTCAAAGCCCTTTCCGCGAACTTCACCCCGACCCCCAACCAGTTCTTCGAGGAAGTGGTGGGGCACTACCCCTGCCGGGTCGTGACGGTGGTCGCCATCCTCATCCGGGCCACCCTGGGCTGGGAGGACCCCGACACGGGCGACCGGCGTATCGAGGCGGAGCTGCCCCTTTCCGCCTTCCTGCGTCCGGACCTGTGCGAGAACTCCGCACGGAAGGGTCTGGCCGAGGCGATCACGGCCGGCCTGATCGTGCGCACCGTCTCCGCGAACAGTCGCGAGGGGGCGCGGTACGCCCTGCGCTGGGCCGACGGCGCCGCACTGGAGCGGGCCCTGGAAAAGAGCCGACGGATGCAGGGCACGGACGTGCGGATGCAGGACACAGATCTTCGAACGGAGGGGGCTGGATCAGCGCCCTCCGGGCCGGAACAGGACAGGGGTTCAAAAAATGGACCCCTGATGAATCACGTCAGGGGTCCACAATTGGGGGGTCCAAAAAATGCACCCCCTTATATAGATAAAACAAAGACTCCGAATCCGGAGAAAGAAACTAAGAGTCTTAGAAAACAAACGTTGAACGTTGGGGATGATGTTCACTGCGTGATGGGTGAGCAGCCAAAGCCCAGAGTTTCTGTGCGCCGTGGAAGCCGGGCTGATCCCCCGAACCGGCTGGATAAGGCCGTGACGAGCCTTGTGATGGAGCTGAGGGACCTGGGGAGCGAGCGACGGCACCGACAGCTGCTGGAGATCTGCGAGGAGCACGGGCTGGACGACTTGGCCCGCGAGGCGCTGTACGCGACCCGACGGCGTCTCGCCAGCGAGGCCAAACAAGGGGTCCTGGAGAAGCCGGGCGCCTACTACCAGCGCATCCTGATCAAGAAGCTCGAGGAGCGCCAGGTTTTTGTCCCTAAGGCGGGCGAGGACGACCCCGACGAGGTGCGGCGGCTTGCCCGGCAGAGTCTGGGGCTGGACTAGGACACCCGCAGACCGGGGCATCTAGAGGGGCACCAGGAATGGACAAACGCCCTCCCTCTCTGTACTTTGAAGTCAAAGCGGCCTGTGGCCGGGATTAAATCACACCTATGGCCATCAAGAAATCCGAACTGTATTCCTCGCTCTGGAAAAGCTGCGACGAGCTGCGCGGCGGCATGGACGCCTCCCAGTACAAGGACTACGTGCTCGTCCTGCTGTTCGTCAAGTACGTCTCCGACAAGTACGGCGGCCGGAAGGACGCCCTCCTGGACGTGCCGCCGGGCGCCGGCTTTGCGGACATGGTGGCGCTCAAGGGGGACAAGGAGATCGGCGACAAGATCAACAAGCTCATCGGGAAACTCGCCGAGGCCAACGACCTGAAGGGCGTGATCGACGTCGCCGACTTCAACGACGCCGACAAGCTCGGCAAGGGCAAGGACATGGTGGACCGGCTGTCCAACCTGGTCGCCATCTTCGACACGCCCGGCCTCGACTTCAAAGGCAACAGCGCCGAGGGAGACGACATCCTGGGCGACGCCTACGAGTACCTGATGCGCCACTTCGCCACCGAGTCGGGCAAGAGCAAGGGGCAATTCTACACCCCGGCGGAGGTTTCCCGCATCATGGCCCAGGTCATCGGCATCGGGAGCGCCACCCGCGCCGACCAGACCATCCACGACCCGGCCTGCGGTTCCGGCTCGCTGCTGCTCAAGGCGCACGACGAGGCGCGGGGCAGGACCGGGCTGGACCTGGCGATCTACGGGCAGGAGATGGACAACGCGACGGCGGCCCTCGCCAAGATGAACATGATCCTGCACGACTGCCCCACGGCGGAGATCTGGCAGGACAACTCGCTCTCCAGCCCCTACTTCAAGCAGGCCGACGGGACACTCAAGACCTTCGACTTCGTGGTCGCCAACCCGCCCTTCTCGACCAAGGCCTGGGGCAACGGCTTCAACCCGGCGGAGGACGAGTACGGGCGCTTCGGGCACGGCGTCCCGCCCGCCAAGAACGGCGACTACGCCTTCCTGCTGCACATCCTCGCCACGCTGAGGAGCACGGGCAAGGGGGCGGTGATCCTGCCGCACGGCGTCCTGTTCCGGGGCAACGCCGAAGCGGACATTCGGAAGGAGATCGTCCGGCGGGGCTACCTCAAGGGCATCATCGGGCTGCCAGCCAACCTGTTCTACGGCACCGGCATCCCGGCCTGCATCCTCGTGCTGGACAAGGAGCGCGCCGCCGCCCGCACGGGGATCTTCATGATCGACGCCAGCAAGGGCTTCCTGAAGGACGGCAACAAGAACCGCCTGCGCGCCCAGGACATGCACCGGATCGTGGACGCCTTCACCCGGCAGGCCGAAACCCCCCGGTTCTCGCGCCTGGTGCCGCTGCAGGAGATCATTGAGAACGGCTACAACCTGAACCTGCCGCGCTACATCGACAGCACGGAGCCGGAGGATTTGCAGGACATCGCGGCGCACCTGCACGGGGGCATCCCCGACCGCGACCTGGACGCCCTGGGCCGCTACTGGGAGGTGTTCCCGGC
>CAXUCQ010000449.1:0-3070 GCA_964249295.1 uncultured Armatimonadales bacterium
CCCAGAACGGCAGGTTGGGTGTCTCGAATCGGGAGGGGGAGCGGCCCCGGCAAAGCAGGGCCAAACCGACGGTCGTTGTGAGAATCACCAGGGAAAGGGCGGCGGCGTGCCACATCCGGCGTCGCGTCATGCCGCTATTATAGCACAAGATGATAGCGCAGGAACGCCCACCCTTGGCTTGACAGCGGCGGGCCGGCGGTGGTAGATTGGAGCCATGGACTCCGTCTCGATCTTGGGCCTGCGCGTCGACCGGACCTCAACGGCTGAGGTCCTCGCCATCTTACAAGAATATATCACGGAGCGCACCCCGCGCCACGTCGTCACCGCCGACGCCTCGATGGCGGTCATCGCCCGCCGGGACCGGGACCTGCACGAGATCGTGCAGCGGGCCGACCTCGTGACTCCCGACGGCGCGGGCATCCTCTGGGCGTCGCGTCAGCTGCGCGTGCCGGTGACGCAGAAGGTCTCCGGCGTCGATCTCGTCGCGCACCTGTGCCGCCTGTCGGCGGAGGGGGGCTGTCGCTTGTTCTTTCTGGGGGCCGCGCCGGGAGTCGCGGACGCGGCGGCGGACAACCTGCGGCGCTCCTACCCCGGCGTGCAGATCGCCGGGACACGGGACGGGTACTTCGCGCCCGCGCAGGAGGCCGAAGTCGTCGCCCAGATTCGGGCCGCCGCGCCGGACGTGCTGCTGGTGGCGTTCGGCATCCCCAAGCAGGAGAAGTGGATCACCCGGCACAAGGCCGCCCTGGCCGTCCCCGTCTCGCTGGGCATCGGCGGCTCGTTCGACGTGTATTCGGGCCGCGTCAAGCGCGCGCCCGTCTGGATGCAGAACGCCGGCCTGGAATGGCTGTACCGCCTGTGGTCCAACCCCAAGAAAATCGGCAAGGTCATGACCCTGCCGAAGTTCGCCCTGCTGACCCTGCGCCAGCGCTTCACGGGCCGCCGCTGAGCTTCTGTTACTTCTTCTTCGGCGGGTCCTTGACGATCGTGGAAGGGCCGATGACGATCGGCATCTGTCCGCCCTTGCCGTCCTTCTTGCCGCCCTTGCCCGGATCGTCCGCGCGCGCCGTGATCGACGCGGCCATCAAGCCGCCCACCATCAGAGTCGTGAGCGCGACCGCGACCGCCTGCTGCCCCGTCTTTCCAAGTTTCATCGCCGATGCCCTCCTGTGTCCTGTGTGTTAGTCGCCCGAAGTTCGCCGATTGTTCCCGCTGACTGCCCTATTGTCGGCGGATTCCGGCGAGCCGGTCAGGGACGAGAACGCCCCATCCCGGACCCGCGCCGCCGACATCCAGCGTGTCGCCCGCGCCGACGAAGCCGCCCCCAACGCCGTCGATAGGCGCGAGCAGGCGGTGCGAGTCCAGATCCAGAAAGTCGAACGCGCCCGTCCCCGCCGCGATCTGCGCCGCCGCCGCGATGCCCAGGCTCGACTCCAGCATGCAGCCCAGCATCAGTTTCTTACCCGCCGCCCGGCACAGCGCGATGATCTGCAGCGCGCCCGCCAGCCCCGACTTCATCAGCTTGACGTTGACGCCGTCCACGACATCGTCCCGGAGCAGCCGGGCCACGTCGGCCACGTCCCGCGCCGCTTCGTCGGCGAAGACCGGCACGTCCAAGTTCTCCTTGACGTACTTCAACCCCGCCCAGTCGTCACGCGGCACGGGCTGTTCGATCATCTCGACGGTCGCGCCCAGGCCGAGCACGGTCCGGGCGAACGCCACGGCCTCGTCGGCGGCGAACGCCTGGTTGGCGTCGATCCGCAGCGCCGCGCCGGGGGCGGCCCGAGCGACTCGCTCGATCCGCGCCAGATCGGCCTCGTGTCCTTGGGAGTCGCCGACCTTGATCTTCAAATGCCGGAACCCGTCGCCGGCGGCGGCGGCGGCCAGAGCGCCGGCCTCCTCGGGCGTCACGATCGGGATGGTCAGGTCCGAGACCAGCACGTCGGTGGCCCCGCCGAAAAACTGCCACAGCGGCAGCCGCCAACACTTGCCCCAGGCGTCGCAGAGCGCCATCTCCAGCCCCGCCCGCGCGGCGCGCGCGTCAGGGAGCAGGCGGCCCGCCTGCGCCCAGAGCGGCTGCAGGCGGTCGACCGGCAGGCCGACAAACTCATCCGCCACGCCCTGGACGGCGTCCAGAACCGTCGCGACGCTTTCGCCCGTGACGTAGCCGACGGGGGCGCTCTCGCCGTACCCCGTCACCAGACCGTCCTCCGTCTCGACGACCACTCGGACGTTCTGCGCCTCCAGCGCCGTGCGGCGGGCGATGGCAAACGGGGCGCGCAGGGGCAGGGTCCACGTCTCAGCGCGGACGGACACGATTCGCATGGCCTGTCAAACCTCGTGCGTGGTTCAGCCCCAGGACTGAAGCCCTGTGCTGTGGAGTGCGTCCTGCCCGCCTTCCGCGACGGCACCGCCCCACACTGGCGGACCCGGAGGGCATGGGAGGGGCCTTGCGACCACTCTTGTCTTTCTTGCATCTTGCGCCCGCGAAGGCGGGCAATCCGCTTTTTCCGGCCCAGGACTTCAGTCCTGGGGCTGAACCACGCACGAGGTCTATTATACAGCATAACCGCCGTGTTTGGCCGCCTCGGCACGCCGGGTAAACCGGTGGCTGACGCCTGGGCGCGGGACGCACATCGGGCAGGGTCAGAAACGGAGTCCACCATGGCACACCTTTACGCCACCTTCCACGACGCCGCGCTCGCCGAGAAGGCGGCCGGCGCACTGCTGGACTACGGCGTCCGGCAGGAAGACATCAGCATCGTCGCCAACGACGACTATGGGCAGACCCGCGCGACCCGCGCCGGCGGCGCGGCGGGCGACCCGCTGGCGCAGGCCGGGGACCGGATCGCGGGCGCCGCGCCCGCCGGTGCGACCGATTACAACCCGCCCGACTACAACACGCCCGACTACAACGAGGGCATGGTCCACGGCAGCAACGCATACAACCTGACGACCCCCTACGGCAGCACGGTCGAGGCGGACATGCTGGGCGCGCGCGAGGGAGAAGCGGAGACCGCCGGCGACTACGAGACGGCCGCCAAGCACGGCCTCAGCACCACCCCCCCGG
>CAXUCQ010000450.1:0-3062 GCA_964249295.1 uncultured Armatimonadales bacterium
GCCGCACCCGCCGCTCGCTGCGTTAATAGCCGCCGGCGCCACGGAACTGCCGGACGGGAGGGCCGTAGTAGCCGCCCTGGTTGACGGGCGGGGCCATGTAGACGCCGGTCGGCGGGGCCAGGGGCGCCCAGGCGAGGCCGAACTCATAGTGGGCGCGGCCCGGCTGCGGGTCGTGGATGCGAATCTTGGTGGTGAAGTTGTTGTACGGGTTTGGCTCCTGGACGATGCGGATCTGGCCGCGCCCGTGGCGGTATTCGAGGAACGTCTGGATCGGGCCGCGCGGCAGGTAGCCGAAGACCTGCGCGTTGATGTTGGACGCCTGTTTGCCGCGGATGGTGTCGGTCCGCACGTCGTTGCCGCGAATCGAGACGATGGTCGTGTCGTCCACGTCGCCGCTCCAGCGCACGTCGTTCGCCCCCTGGGCGTGCGCGCCGACGGACAGGCCGGACAGGGCGGTCAGCAATGTCGCCGCCAGCCAGAAGCCTCGACGCCGATGCGCGGTCGTCCCGTTGGTGGTCGCACTGGTCGTGCCTTTTTGAAAAAGCGTGTTCATCTCTGCCTCCGTTGTGGGGTTTCGCAACCGACATCCGATTTCGATTGCGCCGCCGTGGGGCGACACTCACATGGACGACAGGGGTGGCCGAAATGTTCGCATCCGCGATGACCTAATATAAGTCGCTCACCGTCCCGGCTGGAGCAGTTGGCTGACGGTGACGAAACGGAAGCCCCGCGCCTTGAGACGCTGGATGATCTGGGGCAGGATGGTCAGCGTCTGCGGGCTGCCGTCGTGGAGCAGGATGATGCCGCCGTCGCTGATCGTGTCCAGAGTCCGCGTCTCGATGAGGCGCGTCCCCGGCTGGGCGTAGTCGCCGGGGTCGTCGCTGTAGAGGATCATGCGGCAGCCCAGGGCCTGGGCCTGCCGGGCCACGTCCGGGTTGTACTCGCCGCCGGGCGGGCGGAACAGCGTCGGCGTTTTGCCGGTGATGCTCTGGACGACGTCGCCGCAGGCCTTGATCTCGGTGGCGACGTATTCCGAGGGGATCTTGATGAGGCTGACGTGGTCGTAGGTGTGGTTGCCGATTTCGTCCCCGGCGGCGGCCTCGGCCCGGATCAGGTCGGGGTACTCTTCGGCCTTTTCGCCGACCACGAAGAACGTGGCGTGGATGCCGTTCTGCTTGAGCGTTTGCAGGATGTTGAGGGTGAAGCCGGGGTGCGGGCCGTCGTCGAACGTCAGGGCGATCTCGTGACGCCCGTGCGGGCCGCGCAGCACTTTGTCGACCTGCTGGCCGCGCAGCTTTTCGGTCTGGTCCTGGGCGGCCAGTTCCAGGCTGCTCCGGTAGACCTCGTGCTTGGCGACCAGCCAGTATTTGTCGCGCTCTGCCTTGACGAGCGCCAGGGCGTCGCGGGCGGACAGCAGGTTGGGCGAGATGGTGTTGGTGACGGAGTCTTGCGGCAGGCCGGGGTGGGGGCGGACCGGGCCGTGCACGGCGGTGGCAGCCTTGGCGATCGGCCCCGGCAGCGTTGTGGCCGTCTTGGTGGCGCTCGACCGCGCGCACCCGGCGGCGCTGACGCCGATCAGGACAAGAGACAAGAGAACGAGCGCCCGATGACATGACCTGGCTTCATACATGCGCTTAGTTTCCCGATGACGACGCGGAGTTCCTGCTTTCACGAGACTTTTTGCGTCAGTCACCCAGGACTGAAGTCCTGGGCTGGAGAAAGCATTCTGCCCGCCTGCGCGGGCGCCAGAGTGATCCGTTCCGATGCCTTCACGGGTAGGCGATACACACTTCATAGCCCAGAGGTTCAGCCCTGGGACTTACGCAAGAGGTCTCGTGAAGGCGGTACGTCTCGCGCCCTGAAAAAGCAGGGCTGGAAAGAACTGGTCCTCCGGGCCGGAGGAGTGGTTATCCCTCGCCTAGTCCTTTCAGGGCCGGGTCCGGCGGTACCGGGACAAGCCCCGGCCTCTTTAGTATACGTGCCGGTCTTGGTTCGTTTTCGCAATTTTTGTTTCCGTCCACCAGCAGTTCGTTTTCGCGATTTTTCGTGCGCGTGATGACGGCTTTGGGAGCGGCCCGGTTCACAAAGAATTATATGTCTACTATTATACCTAAATTCTGCCGCTTCCGGCTACGGGAAGAGAGAAATCACACGCGGGGACGAATGAGGCGCTTCGGACGTCGTGTGGCGTCTGCCTCAATAAATTCCCATTTGCACTGAGCTACCCGCGTCGGGGATGACCGCGCAGAGAATGTTGCTGTAGTGTTCTCCCCACGGCGGGTCCGGGCCAATGGCGATTTGTTGCCCGATTCCTCTGCGCAGTTCTGTTTCTAACTCCGCGTGGCCAACATCGCTGGCATAAGAAGGGGAGTACCCGCGTGGGTTTTGGTAGACGATGAGGTACGCGGTGTCGGATGGCAGAAGTCGCAGGGCAGCCTGGATCAACTCCTCATCGACGGCCCCACGGAGAGGCAGGTCGTACTGCCGGTACACGTTGACGAGACTCCGGGCGGGCAGCGTGCTGAGCAGCTCCCGAAGTTCATCGAGTGAATGGATCAGGCAGAAGTCTTTACTCCCCGCTGCGTAGGGGTAACAGACCTCGACGAGCATTTCTCCTCGTGCCGCAAGGATTTGCCCGGCCTCGGACAGAAAAGCCGGCTCGGTCGTGGAGATTGCCATAGTTCGGTTCGCACCCCTGTTCCGAGCAGTGGAATGTGTTCCGCCAAGACGCCTTGCCGTTGAGCATTCGTAAAGAGATTTACTGGGTATTGCTTTGCGCGATGTATGCTTTCACGTCAGGATATGACTTGTATGCGGGTAGGCGTGGGACGACGTATTCCGCCACGCCGTCGAGCATGGCGAAGTAGGTGAGGCTGTCGGTCTCGCCGAGGCCGAGCTGGGTGTGGGTGGCGTACTCGGCTTTGTAGCCGTCGAACTCGTCGGAGCGGCCCGTCTGGACGTAGGCGCGGTAGTGGCCCATCTCGTGGATCATCAGGGCGGCGCGGGCGGCATGGGACGCGCGTGGGGGCGCAACCTGAAAGAACACCCGGACGTGGAAGTGG
>CAXUCQ010000451.1:0-3056 GCA_964249295.1 uncultured Armatimonadales bacterium
ATGATAGTCTTATTCACCGTTGGGGAAACTTTCTGTGCTGGAATGATACCCGCTGCGACGACCATTCTGTGGAAAGGCCGCACCCACAAACACAGCACAGACGCAGAGCAACGCCGTTTGTTCAGATCGCTCCCAAGGCTTCAAACCCGCAAAGACGCTCCGTTCAGGAGCGTCGCGCTTTCGCGCGCGGCACGACACGGCCGCGCACGGGAACGGACCAGCCGATCCCGTCGGAGGCGGGCGGAAACGATCTCAGCGTCAAGGTCCCCGCGATCTTCCCAGGGCGCGCGTCTTCCGGCACGGTGACCAGATACGTCAGCTGCCGCGCCGACGCCGCCTGCCGGCGCACGACCCGCAGAGAGGGGTCGGAGCAGACCAGACGCGCCGTCCGCCCCGGCGCGGGCAGGCGCGGGTCGAGCGTCACGGTCAGGGGCAGCGTGCGCGCTTCTCCAACAACAACGGCGCCGAAGTCGAGCGAGGACGCCGAGAAGACGACCGGCGGCGTCAGGACGCCCCGGATGTGGAGCGTCGCCGCCGGCGTGCTTTGGCCGCTGACGAAGACATACACTTCCTTCTCGACCGCGCCGGGGAGCACGTCGCTCGGGTCGAACGTGACGTCGATGCGCGCCGCGTGTCCCGGCGCGATCGTGAACCGCCCCAGCGCATCCGTGCCGGCCTCGGGGGCGGCCCGCGTGCAGCGGCAGGACGGCTGCAGCCGGTCCACCGTCACCGGCGCCGCCGCCCACGCCTCCAGCGTGAACGTGTGCGTGACGGGCGACGGGTCCAGCGCGCTCCGGCTGCCGAAGTCGTAGGCCGCGGCCACCGCCTGGACCGGCGCCGGGGGCGCAGGGTCAGACCCGACAGGGCAGGCCGCCGCAAAAAAGAAGAAAGCTGTCAGAGCGCTTCGTTGCATCGTGTCATCCTGCCTGTGTCCGGCCTCCGCAGGCCTGGCACCCGTCGCCGCCCTTTCTGCTCTTCCGCTTCAGAAGCGAGTATTACTACCAGTGAGGAACAGGCAGAAACGCTCTCGGTGTGAGGTATAATGTCCGCGATTGCCCTGCTTGCTCACCGGCCACGGCCGCGAAGGCGGCGAGAAGTCGCCCCGGCGAGAAGTCGCCCCGGCGCGCCCTCGCCCGGCCCGCCGCCCGACACGCGGCCTCAGCGCAGCTTTCTGAACGACCCCGGCAACGCAGCCTGCCTTTCACGCTCCGGCCTGAAAAGGCTCTGAACCATTCTACCCTGAAACCGTCCGCATCCTTCAGGGGAGAGCCGTTTCTCGCGCGCCGAAGGCACATCGCTGTCGCAAGCGGCGCCGGGCATGACCCGCAAGAAAGACCTGCATTGTCCGCCAAACTACAACGCGCCGGGGAGCCGACCTCACTCCGCAAGCACGTCAACACCCTCCTCTACCGCCTCTACTCCCTGCCGGACCGGACCCTGCACAGGCCGGGTCTGCTCGTCATCCTTTCGCACATGCGCTCCGGCTCGACTCTGCTGACGCACCTGCTGACCAACCACCCCGACATCTGCGGCTACGGCGAGACGCACCTGTCCTACTTCAGCCCTTCCGATCTGGACGCGCTCGCCGGCAAGCTGCTGCTCATGCTGCGCCGCCCCTGCGGCTCCCTGCGCGCGCGCTTTGTCCTGGACAAGATCCTGCACGACTGGTACCTGACCCTGGACCGGCTGCCCCTGCTGGAGCAGCGCCGCGCCCACGTCGTCTTTCTGATCCGGGAGCCGCGCGGCGCGCTGACCAGCCTGATGAACGCCCCCGGCTTCCGGCACACCCAGGAACAGGCCGCCGAGCACTACCAAACCCGCCTCTCCTATCTGACCGAGGCCGCCCGGCGCTACAAGGCGCCCCGCCCCATCGCCGTCACCTACGCCCAGATCGTCGACGAGTCCGCACAGACCCTGTGTATGCTGGAGCGCGGCCTCGGCCTCTCGGCGCCGCTCGCCGAACAGTACCAGCTCCAGCGCACGACGGGACACATCAAAGTCGGGGACACCTCGCCCAACATCCAGGCCGGGATGATCCTGCGCGGCGGCCAGAAAGCCGCCCTCCCCGCGCCCTGCTTCGACCCGGACACCCTCCGCCACGCGCAGGACGCCTACGACGCCTGCTGGGCCGCCCTGCGAGAACACTGCACCACCCTCGACTGACGCCGCCCCGTCCGCCCATCCTTTGACACGCCGCGCGAAATTCAGTATAATACAACGAGCGTCTTTGCGATGCGAAGAATCCGCTTCGGTTTTATCAATTTTGCACGGAGAACAGTAGTCACATGCGTAGGACACGACGCGCCGCCGCGCCCGATGTCGCCCCGGATGGAACGGCGCCGATCGACCCTTCCAGCCCGGCGGCGAGCGAGCAGGCCGCGCCTGAGACCACACCGGTCGAGGCCACGGCCCCGATCCCCGAAATTCCGCCCAAGCCCAGCCGCCGACGGCCGTCCCGCGTCAAGAGCACGGAAACGCCCGCCGCCGAGGCGGAGGCAGCGCCCCCCGGCGTGGAAGCGCCCCCCGCCAACGGAACGGCGGCTGCCGAGCCGCCGGCCGTCCGTCGCGGCGGCGGACGACGGCGCAAGGCCGCCGAAACAACGGAAATTGCGAAAACGAACTCCCCCGCGCCGGTCGAACCAGCAGCACTCCCTGACCCGGATGCCCCCGCCGGCGAATCTGCGGAAGCCCCGGCGGCGCGGCGGCGCGGGCGGAGGCGGGAGTCGCCCCCAAACGCCGGGGCCGTGCCGATCACCATCGACGCCGTCGCCGAAGGCACGCCCTCGGAAGAGGCCGCGCCCGCAGCGGGTGACGCACCCACGCCGATCGCCGTTCCTGAGGAGCCGGCCAAGAAGCGTCCCGGCGGACGCCGCACCCGCACGGCGGTCACGGCGGACGCCGCACCGGCCCCTTCAGACCTGCCGGATGTGGAGGCCCCCGTCGCCGAAAACCTGGCTGCGGATGTCCCAGCCCCTGTGCGGCGGCGCCGACGCCGTCGCGGCGAGGCGCTCACGTCCGGCGTCGACCGCGTGGCCCCGGAGACCGCCCCGGAAGCC